>JAUVJB010000229.1 GCA_030592465.1 Bacteroidota bacterium
CTTCCAGTTCACCATCAACAACTGTATGCTCAATATCGTAAAAAGCGCTAAATAGTGCCGCTTTTAGTTTTCTATCTCCTGTGTACATTATATGTTTAGCTCCTTTCTTATTTCATCTAAAGCAGCCCTGGTATATTCCAACCCACTTGTACCTGTTATTTCAGCGGCAAATGAAGCATTGCCTGGCTTTACAATTTCAGCCGCTAATATATCTAAAGCATGTACGCTTGCCCTTCTGATTATTGCCGTGTAAATTAAATTATCATTTAGATCGCTATTATGCAAATGCTGCATTACTTGTTTGTCATATTTAAGTTTCTTTTTTATTTGTTTGATTAAATCTTTATCCATTGTTCTGCTCCGTTTTGTTATAATGCTCAACACTATTCCACAATTTCATCAATGTACTTCCACGTGCTATTATTTTTTCTTTAGTATAATCAAAATCTATCGGTACACCATTTTTCTCCCACGAACCTTCATCACTAATAGTATTTCGATTGTAACCGATTATCATGTAAAAATGTTTATTAGGCTGTGAAATTCTGGCAGTATCACAACCTAACAGTTCGATAGTTTTTTTTATAATTAGATTTTCATCCATTATTTATTTTTCCTTATAATATTTCAAAACTGCTTTTGCCTTTTGGCATATTTCACAATTGCACGATTCAGGGTTTCCAAAACCAGCTTGAAATTTTTTCAGTTCGTCGTGCTCACTGATTATGTATTCACATAATTCGATTATTTGTTGTTTCATTTCATTTTACCATTTCCGTTAAGGTTCTTTTCAATTCATCGGCGCAGTCGGAGAAACATTGTGCCTCTGAAAATATTCGCTCTGCTATCATATCGTTTACTTCACGTCCTGCCCTGTCTCGAAAATTGTCCGCTCGCCTATCCCAGTTACCTGCAAGACTTACTAACATTTTAAATGTTTTCATTTTATTTTCCCTTTTTGTTTTTGCTTTCCTTTTTTCTCTATCCAAAATTATTCCAGCCTTGTTTTCATTCCTGCTAATCCACTTGATATTAACCTAACAATTTTTTAAGTATTGGTAATTCAATTGCTATTGTTTTGCAAAAATTAATTAACGCAATCCCAAGTTCAACTCTTATTCGCACCACAGTTCCTTCTGTTTTCTCTAATAATTCAGAATCAGAAACTTGCTTTTTTGTTACTTGTAATTCCTTGCGAAGCTGTTTGATTAATTCTGCTTTATTTTTTTTTGTCATAATAGTTCCTATTTCAAATTTTCAAGTATGATACCTGCCTTGTTTTTATTTCTAATTGCTTTCCTTTTTTCTCTATCCAAAATTATTCCAGCCTTGTTAACATCTCTGGGTATCCATGTGATGTTTATATTTCCTTTAAATTTACTTTCAATTAGCTCACAAGCTTCATACCAGAAATGATATAAATTATCTGATTTTACTTTCCAACCGCCAACTAATTGATTGACAATTAATTGAGAATCTGAATATATCGTATCACCTGGATTTGCTAATATTAATGATTCTATGATAGCAAAATATTCGGCTTCATTCGATGACTCAACTAATATTTTTTGAACTCTCTTGAATCCATTATCATTGACAATGCAATATATGCCATTTCGTTTTCTCAAATTATCATAACCACCATCGCAAAACCAAATTATTTTTGACATAACTATTCCTGTTTAAATTTTTTACTTTTTAAATTACTTGACAACCTCTATAGTATCTATAATGTTATTATTAAATAGTAGTAAGGTATTAAAAAGAAAGAAAACTAATTTTCAATCCAGAGTGATGAAATATAGTTCTTTTTAATAAATAGTAGTAACCAGTACCAGTGCTGTTTAATCCCTCAACTTTTAATTTTAATGTTTTTATTGTTTGAGAAAAATTAGATTTTTTTTGCTTGATTCTGGTGATTACTTCTTCTGTTCTGATGTAATTTTTTTTAACTAAATTTCTAATAACATTATTTGCCGTTGTGTTTGAAACATTTAATAATCGCCCAACAGAACGACTTGAATTGAAACATCTATTACCAATATGTTCGTAGGTAGAATCATTCGCATCTGCATTATATAAACGTTTTGCTTTAGCTTTGTTTTTACCGTCAAGGAGTTGTGTCCTATATGTAATTCCAGATTGTGTAATATTGTTAAATTCCTGTTGGCGATTGTTTTCTTTAATTAATAAACATTGTAACCGTTCTTTTATTCCTTGATAACTGGTGAACGGTCTCGTTTCTATAGTTAATCTTAATGGTTTAACATCTGATATTTTGCTCCACATTTTTAATTGATTCTTTAATAATAAATGATTGCCCTGCATTTCAAGACAACCTAAAATAAATAACTTTCTCATATATCGTTCACAGGTTTTATGCGATAAGCCTGTCCTATTTGCTATTTTATTAATATTATAATTAAAAATTATGCTATTTGAATATTTTGCCTTTAACTTGATGAATAAAGAAAATTGTTTGAAATATCCAGCTTTGGCATAATACTGTAATAAATTAACCTCTATACTTGTCGATGTTTTTAATGGTTTTCGTCTTATCATAAAATAAAAAAATCCTATACAGTGCGGGTGCATAGCAGTACAAGGCGGCAAAACCTTAAATTTTAACAATTCACTATACACCTGCATAATACAGGATTTTTGCCTTTTTGTACTTACAATTTTAAATGCTTAAACTTTCATAAATAAATATAATAATAATATATTTAAGATGCAAGGTATATTTTACAATTCATTAAATATTTCACAACAACCAGAAGTTAAATGGTATTTTAATCCCACTTTATCGAAATACCCTTGCTCACAAAAAGGACATATAATATCACTGCTTGTGTCTAAGAGCAAACTTTCTTTTTCACATATTCCAGCATCTATTTTGCTCATTTTTTCACGTTGTGTATCACTCATCCCCAATTCTAATATATTATCCATTTTATTATTTACCTTATTTAATTATTCTAACAACCCAGGACACCCAGCAAGGTATTTTGGAAAATGATTTAAGTTGTAATCTGTTTGGATGTCGGTTCTATACCAATATCGTTCATGTTCTAAAAATAAATTGTCCCCAAACTTGTCGAGCAACTCATCTAATTTATTGATTATTTTTTCCATCTGTTCATTGTTTAAGGATGGATGTTTTTTTTCAAATTGATATTGATAGCAAGCAAAATGATATACTATTAAATCATTTATATCTTCACATCCTTTTTGCATTAAGTAATCACTGGGTAACTGATTAAAGTATTTGTTGAAAAGAGAATAGGACGTTGATGAAAACGTTTTTTCGTTTTTGTCAACTATTGTATTCTTTTTGTTAATCTCTGTTTTAGTCTTTGTTGTAATCTCTGTTATAGAAAGTGAATTATTTAATTTTAGTTCGTTTAATTTTTCATTTTGGTTAGTTAAAAATTTGACAAACGCATCTGTAAACAAATCAATATTAAATTTATAATGTACAGTTGGATTCCCATTTGCTTTTTTAATCTTTGTTTTAAGAAATCCCATTTTAATCATTTTTTTTGTTTCTTTGTTAATATGATATTTTGAAACTGCAATTTCTTTTTCCCAATCTTCGTAAGTTTTGTAAATATATCCTTCTGGATTTTTTGTTTTATCACTCCAATAAATTAACTGTGATAAAAATATTCCGCCATTTATGCTTTCCATAAAATCAATATATTTGCGCGGGATTGCTAATATATTTTCTTGCCCTGAAATATCTTTGATTAATTGTTTCATCAATTTGTGATTATCTTGTTTCATAATAACTCCTATAAATAAAAAAACCTTTACTTTTTTTACAACCCGATCACAATACAATTGGGATCAGCCTGACCCGAAATAACAAAAAAATCGGGTTGTAAAAATAATAAAGGTTTTGAATTTGGCTGAAATTCATTGTATTGTTTCATGTGTTAATATATTAATAATTTATTTAATATGCAAGGTATTTTTTACAATTCAGATGTTTTAAATTTTAAAATATTATCAATAATATCTGATAATAATTTAGGAGCTTCTAAAATACAGTCATCATCTTGCATTAAAGATTCACCAGAACAACAATTATTTCGCTTACAATAATCAATAATTTTGGCAAGCATTCTGTTTTGAGCTAACAATGTATCGTTATACTCTACTTTATTACTACCATCAAAAATTGTAAATTCACTCGTTGTGAGACTCATAATTAGTTCCTATTTTACATGGTCGGTTAATTTATCCTGTAAGGCTTGAACACGTACAGCAATTGCAACAAACATCATATTGCACCCAATCTTCATCAGGTTCATATTCATCACCATCGCCATAATAAATTAATTTTGGTGTTAATGTTTCTTCAAGAACAAGTCGGGAACTGCATTTCTTACAAAAGAAACTTTCATCCCATTCTTGTTCGCATATATCACATGAATATTTCATTATGTTTTCCCAAATTAAAAATACTTCAGTAGCCCGCAAAACACACCACTATTATTTAGGCGGGCTTATCTTTAACTTTTAAGATTAATTATTAAGTGGTGTGCTCATGCCTTTATCGTTTAATATGTTGTTTTTTACAATCTGATTCTGATAACTCCACCAATGCCATATAAGCATCAACTAATTGTGGATTGTATCTTTTGAGCGATTCAAGTTCTTCTTTGTTTTGAAATAATTCATTAAGCTCAAATACTTTGACTAATATTTTAGCTTGTTTTGAATCCATTGCTTTCCCCTTTTTCTAACTTACCGAGAAATCAAATGTGTGTCCATGTTTCATTGTTTAATACTGATTTTAAAGTTCTGTGGTGAATGCCAAGAAATTTACAAAGTC
>JAUVJB010000153.1 GCA_030592465.1 Bacteroidota bacterium
TAATAAATAATTCGTTTTTGAGTAAGTCTTGATTAGTGCCAAGCGTTATTGTATTTTTTTCTGCATTAATATCAACAACATACAAAGGATGACCAACGGCAATTTCTAAGCCTTTACGTTGTCCAATAGTATAAAAAGGGTATCCTTTGTGTTTACCTAATATTTTACCGTCGGTTGATATGAAATTTCCCGGACTAACTTTTTTTTCAATGTCTTTTACATTATTTTTTAGAAATGAGCGATAGTCATCATCAGCAATAAAACAGATTTCCTGACTTTCTTTTTGATGAGCAAGATATTCAAAACCAAATTTTTTTGCAAGTTCTCTTATTTCTTCCTTTTCGTATTTACCGAGAGGGAACATTGTTCTTTTAAGTTGTTCTTGTTTTAATTTCCATAAAAAATATGACTGGTCTTTATTCTCGTCAACACCTTTCGAAAGTATATATCTTCCTGCTTCTTCTCTTATTTGTGCGTAATGACCTGTTGCAAGTAATTCGCAGTTTAATTCATCTGCTTTTTCCAGCAAACGGCCCCATTTAATAATAGGATTACAAAAGACACAAGGGTTTGGGGTAACTCCGGCTAAATAATTGTCAATAAAATTTTTTATTACAGTAGTCTTAAACTCTTCTCTTAAGTCGAGTACATAATGAGGAATGTCAAGTTTTTCAGATAAAATTTTTGCACTAATAACATAATCCGCATCTTCAATGTTTTTATCAGACGAAAACCACGAAACAAAAGTAACACCCACAATTTCGTATCCCTGTTCTTTAAGAAGCATGGCAGTAACCGAACTGTCGATACCTCCACTCATTGCTATTAGAATTCTTTTTTTGTTCATTCCCATTTTTAATTTTTAACTTTGAGTCCACTCCGAAAATTATCCGCCAGCTGGCGGATTGACTTATTTGTTATTTTTTAACAGACAGATACACAGGCTTATAGCTTTTAATCTTCTGTCCGCCGGTTGGCGGGTTAACTGCTCGTGTGTTTACAAAGGTAATTAAAAAGGAGCATTTTATTATTAATTTTGTAGTTTAGTAATTTAAGATGGATTTAGCCAAAAATAATTTTGAGTTAAACACCAAAAACATTGGGAATTGGACACAACGCCATAAATGGCGTTGTTAGTGAAAATGATAAGTTGTTTTTTGAACTTTCGGATTGCAAAAGGTGACATATACCAATAAAAGTCATGCGTTAACTATTTGAATTTGTGCATTTGTCTTCACAAAATCCAAATTGCACAAATATAAACCCGAAAGAACGAAAGAAGTGCAATAGAACAATTTAACAATAATTTAATTATACAGTATCAATATAAATAGTTCAAAATATGTCCATATTAAAGTGTAATCACTCAATTGTAATAAAATAACCATTATGTTTTCTGATATTTAAAACGGTTGAGTCTTCAAATATTAAATATTGTCCTTTAATGCCCATTAATTTCTTGTTTATCTCATTTAGTTTGTCAAAACTCAAACTTTTTACTTTCTCAGGATATTTAATAACCGGATAGTTTATTGTTGTAACATTATTATCGTTAATAATATATTGTTTTAGTTCGTTTGACAATAGCGAACCGGCTTTCTGTTTTTCAGATATTAAATCAACATTTGTTGCAATTTTGTTAGTCAGCATTTTTCTCCAATTTGTTTTATCACGCATATAATTTTTTAAATTAATTTCAATTAATCCTGCAAGATATCTGTTAGGAGTTTGTGCAAATTTTATTGCTTGTGTTGCACCTTGGTCAATCCACCTTGTTGGCACTTGTGTTGCTCGAGTAACTCCCACTTTCACATCACTCGAAAGAGCTAAATATACATAATGCGGCTGTAAACAATTCTGCTTCGACCATTCCATATCTCTGGAAATACCGAGATGAGCTTTGCATAATTCGGGACGAATAATACACTCATCAGTCTCTGGTAAGCTGATGAAACAATTATAGCAATAACCTTGAAAATAAGTTTTTTTTATTTTTCTGCCGCAATTAATGCAATTTATCTCACCATTAAAATTAAGTTTAATATTCTTCCCAATCAATTCATTTACATGAATTAAATCATTACCAATGGGTAAAAAATAGTCAACTAAACCGTTTTTTAGGCTTGTTTTCATTTTTAATATGTTGCCTGCAAGTTTCATTTATAATTTTTTTAAATATAACACCCTTAGAAAGAGGCAGTTAATAATTTTTATAAAAATTTATACTACTATGTATTGCATAGTAGTATATAATATATTATATTTGTAAAGTTTTAAAACGAACATGTTTGTAATACATTATAAAATTAAACAAAATTATTAAAAAACAAACGTATGAAAATTGAGAATACAAAAGCACAAATGAGAAAGGGGATTCTTGAGTATTGTATTCTTTCAATATTATCGAAAAAAGATTGTTATGCTTCAGATATCATCAATAAATTAAAAGAAGCAAAAATGATAGTTGTTGAAGGAACACTCTATCCTCTTTTGACCCGGCTTAAAAATGCCAAACTGTTAAGTTACAGGTGGGAAGAATCAACGCAAGGACCACCTCGTAAATACTATAAATTAACCGAAAAAGGCGAAGAATTTTTGCAAGAACTTGACACATCATGGAAAGAACTTGTCGATGCCGTTGAATTAATTAACAAACCTTAAAATGTAAGAAAATGAAAAAGACATTTACAATTAATATTAACGCAATAATTTTCAATATTGATGATGATGCTTATGAAAAACTAAAAAAGTATCTCGGTGAAATAAATGAACATTTTTCATCATTTGACGGGGGTCGTGAAATCGTTACTGATATTGAGGCACGTATTGCTGAATTATTTCAAGAAAAAATTTCAGAATCAAAACAAGTAATTTCTCTTGCTGATGTTAACAATGTTATTAAGGTAATGGGGAATCCCGAAGATTTTTTCGATGACGAAGAAATTAAAGAGAAAGAAAAAGTACATCAAAAAATAAGGAAAAGAATTTACCGTAATCCTGACAATATGATTCTGGGAGGTGTTTGTTCCGGTATTAGCGAGTATTTTAACATTGACCCAATAATTTTAAGATTGATTTTTGTTATTGCTGTAATCTTTTATGGTACAGGCATATTCTTATATTTAGTGTTATGGATTATTATTCCAAAAGCTGAGACAAGAGCTCAAAAATTAGAAATGAAAGGAGAACGAGTTAATATTCCAAATATTGAGAAATCAATAAAAAAAGAATATGAAGATGTAAAAGATAATTTAAACAATTTAAGTAATACTAAGGGATATAAAAAAGCGCGAAATTTATTTTCACAATTTTTTGGTTTCCTCGGTGAATTTCTAAAAATTTGTTTAAAAATAGTTCTTGTTATTATAGGAATAGCTTTAATTATTAGTGGTGTGCTTACTATTGTAGCAATTATCAGCACATTGTTTTGGGGACATATTTTGTGGCCTTTTACATTTAATTCTCTTCTATTTCCAACATTTTTGTCAGTCACAGGTACACTTTCAACCACATTATTTCTTATCGGAATGTTGCTTACAATTACAATTCCTTTGATATTGTTAGTTTATGCAGGATTATTAATAATATTTAAGTTTAAAACAAATAATAAGTTAATTGGTTTTGGATTGTTAGCAGTATGGATAATTGGTTTAATAATTTTATTTACAACAGGCATTAATCAAGTAAATAATTATTCTGAAACAAGTAATTATAATCAATATGAAAAATTAGATAAACTAAAATCTGATACAATTTATCTTCAAACATCAGCCGACACTTTAAATAATTATACTGAGAAAAAAATTATTTTTAATCGCTATAAAGTATTGGTTATAGATAATGAGAATTATTTGTTTGGCAGACCTCGATTTAATATTGCTCAATCAACAAACGATAAATGCGAATTAAAAATTAAGCGAATATCTAACGGAGCATCTGAAAAAAATTGCATTAAGAATGCGAAAAATGTTATTTATAACTGGGCAGAAACAGACAGTACAGTGGTTTTTGATAATTATTTCACAATTGACGGCAAGCAAGAGTGGAAAAATCAAAAAATTTACATAACACTCAAACTGCCTGTTGGCAAAGTTGTTTATTTAAACAGAAATATGGATGATCTTGTTTATGACATTGATAACATAACAAATACTTTTGATGATGATATGCTTGGTAACTATTGGGTAATGAAACCCGAAGGATTAACCCTGATGGAATAATTTTTCTTTTTTTATTTTATTAAAAATCCTTTTTCAAAAGGATTTTTTTTGTATTGTTATAAATATATATTACTTTAATGTTTTTATATTTATAAAAGTTACTATTTAAATTTTTGAAAAAAATATTATTAATATTAGTAATCCTTGTTATCTCCTTTAACTTAGTTTTAGGTCAGAGATATAATTTTAGGAAATTTTCACTCAAGCAAGGGCTTTCGCAATCACAAGTTGACGATATTTGTCAAGATGTAAATGGGAATCTGTGGTTTGCAACATATAGTGGTGGAATAACTGTTTACAATGGTGTTTATATTAAGTATTATACTGTTGAAGACGGCTTGCCCTCAAATATCATCTTTTCTCTTTTTGTTTCAAAAAAAGGTAATGTATGGGTAGGAACAGCCAATGGTGTTGTAATGTTTAACGGGTCTAATTTCGTTAAAATTGATAAACAAAACAGACTTACAAATTCTATAATTTGGGATATTACTCAAGATACATCAGGAATAATTTGGTTAGGCACATCATCGGGTTTATGGAAATTTCAAAACAATACATTATATCAGATTAAAGATGAAAAGATAAAAAATTATAAAATTTTCTCTCTACTTATTGATTCTCAAAATAATTTATGGTTTTCACGCTCAAATAAAGGAGTAGTAAAATATAAAAATCAAAAATATAAATATGATATTCTTGATACAACACAAAATATTACAGTTGAAGCTATTTACGAAGATAATAAAAATAATATATGGTTTGGCTCAACAAAAGGATTGTTTTTATACAATAAAAAACTTATAAAACAATATACAAAAAAAGATGGTTTACCTGAAAATCATATTAATTGCATTAAACAAGATAAAGATAATAGATTGTGGATTGGTACTGAAACAAGCGGTTTGTGTATTTTTGATAATAATAAATTTTTAAATATATCTAATAAACAAGGCATTAGAGATAAGAGAGTTGCTAATATATTTAAAGATTCTGATAAAAATATGTGGATTTGTACAGATGGTTCCGGAGCTTCAATATTTAATGGTTTTACCTTTCAACATTATGCTCTTAATAATTATGTCATTATGGCTTTATTAATCGATAAAGATAATAACAAATGGTTTGGCTCTGATAATGGTGTGATTAAAATAGACAGTAAAAATCATTACCATGAATTTACTGATAAAGATGGGTTGCCTACTAATTTTGTTAATGATATATATCAAGACCATAAAGGTTATATTTGGTTTGCCACTAATAAAGGTTTGAGTAGATATGACGGCAAACATTTTTTGAATTATGATAAAAAAAACGGATTATCTTCAAATACAGTGATGTCGATATTTGAAGATAAAGATAATAATTTGTGGTTTGGCACTTTTGACAATGGGGTGAGTAAGTATGACGGCTCAAAATTTAAAAATTTTTTAACAAACAATAATGTGATTGTTTGGCAAATAATGCAGCATAGTTCAGGTAAAATATATTTTGCTACTGATAAGGGATTATCGTATTATTATAATAATAAAATTTCAAACAATAAAATATTTGATACTGAAATTCTTTCAATTGTTGAAGACAAATTTTCAAATATTTGGTTTGCCGATAGCGAAAATTTATTTTGGTATAATGGCAACAAAATAATTAAATATAATTTACAACAATCATTAAATTCAACAATTGTTTATTCACTTATTGTTGATAATAAGGGGTTTTTAATAGCCGGAACTGAAAAAGGCATTAATAAAATTAAGTATTCTCGTGATGGAAAATTATTGTCAACTATGCATTTTGGGGAAAAAGAAGGATTTCTTGGCATTGAATGTAATGCAAATGCTGTAGATATTGACAAACAGGGTAAAGTGTGGTTTGGAACTATTGATGGAGTTACTGTTTATGATCCTGAACAAAATATACTTAATGAAAAAGAACCACAAACAAATATTATTGATATAAAATTGTGGTATAATGAAGTTAATTGGGATAAATACTCTGATTCATTAACAAATTGGTATAAATTACCAGTAAATTTAAAATTACCCTGTAAACAAAATACAATTACATTTGGTTTTATTGGTATCAATTATAATATTCCTGAAAAGGTAAAATATCAGTTTATGTTAGAAGGGCTTAACAATAATTGGGCACCTCCCAGCCACGAGAGACAAGCAACTTTTACAAATTTGTCACCCGGTGATTACACATTTAAAGTAAAAGCTTGTAATAATGATGGTTTTTGGAATTCAACACCTACAACTTTTAAGTTTAGTATTAAGAAACCTTTTTGGCAAAAAATTTGGTTTATTTTTATAGTAATTGTTTTTATAATACTTGTTATTTATGCAATTATTTATATTAATACATTAAAACTACAAAAAAGAAAAATAATACTTAATTTTAGAGTTAAGAAAAAAACAGAAGAATTAATAAAACAAAAAATCAAATTAGAACAAACACTAAAAATTAATAATCAACAAAAGGAAGAACTCAAAAGTGCATACGAAAAAGTTAAAGAGAGTGTAAAGCTGAAAGAAATGTTTTTGGCTAACACAAGTCATGAAATACGCACACCTCTAAATATTATTATTGGTTTTACCAATTTGCTTTTTAATACAGATTTGAGCGAAAAACAAAAAGCATATTTACATGACATTAAAACATCAGGCAATAACTTGTTAGTTATTATTAACGATATACTTGATTTCTCAAAAATTGAAGCAAATAAGTTAGCAATAGAAGAAGTTGATTTTGAGTTGCATCAGTTTATTAAAACTTTTGTCAATTTAATATCAATTAAAGCTGCAGAAAAAGACATTAATATTATATATTCAATTGACGATAATGTTCCTAAATTTATTAAAGGCGATTTTGTAAGACTAAATCAAATTTTGACAAATCTTGTGCGTAATGCTTTTAAATTTACACCTGATAGTGGCACTATAAAGATTGAGATTAATTTATGCAACCAAGATAAAAAATTTGTAACATTATTATTTAAGGTTATTGATAATGGCATTGGAATACATAAGGATAAACTGAATAAAATTTTTGATAGTTTTACTCAAGCAAGCAATGATACCACACGAAAATATGGTGGCACAGGTTTGGGATTATCA
>JAUVJB010000224.1 GCA_030592465.1 Bacteroidota bacterium
AGGTTATCCCGGTCCTGTTGCAACATTATATCTCGCTGATGCTAAAAAACTTAACGGGAAATATGATGAAGCTGCCGAGCAATACCAAAAATATAAAAATTTTGTCCCTGATGATAAAAAAGCCGACATAGGAATTTCTTCTTGTAAAGACGCAAAACAATGGATTGAGAATCCAACGAGATATAAAGTCAATAATATGTATTTTTTCAATTCAAAACAAAGTGATTTTTGTCCGGCTTTTGGCAAAAATGATTTTAAAGTCATTTACTTCACTTCGGCTCGCGAAGGAGCCACAGGTAATAAAATTAACGATGTAACCGGACAATATTATACCGATATCTTCCGCTCAAGAGTTGACAGAAAAGGAAAATGGAGCGACCCTGTTCCTTTAGGAAACGGTGTTAATTCGCAATCTGATGAAGGAGCCATATCTTTGAATTTAAAAGCTAATAACCTTTATTACACTAGTTTTAAGGAAAATAAGGAAGGAAAACTTGGTTGTCAAATTTATTTTGCTAAAAAACAAGGTATTGACTGGAGCAAGGGGAAAATAATTCCTATTGCAACCGATTCTATTACTGTTGGTCATCCCTCAATTTCTTCAGATGAATTAACATTATATTTTGTTTCTGATATGAAAGGCGGATATGGGGGAAAAGACATCTGGAAAATTACTCGTGCAAGCAAAACACAAAACTGGGGACAAGCAGTAAATCTCGGTTCTGACATAAATACTGCCGGAAACGAAATGTTCCCATATATGCATAAAGACGGAACACTTTATTTTTCATCAGATGGACTTCCCGGTATGGGAGGATTAGATCTTTTTGAAGCTACACAAACTTCTGACAACAAATGGAAAATTGAAAACGTGAAATACCCTATTAACTCTTCTGCCGACGATTTTGGTATTGTTTTCGAAGGCGATAAGGAAAGAGGTTATTTTTCATCGAACAGACCGGGAGGAAAAGGTTCTGACGATATTTATCAATTCTATTTACCTCCTATTGAATTTTTTATAGATGGCATTGTTAGAAATGAAAAATCTGAAGACATTATTGCCGATGCTGATATTAACCTTATTGGCAGCGATGGAACTAACGAAATGAAAAAATCTGAAGCTGACGGCTCTTTCAGTTTTAAACTAAATCCTAATGCTGACTATCGCGTTATTACCAAAAAAGGCGGTTTCTTAAATGGTAAAGGAAAAGAAACAACCAAGGGGCAAGTTGAAAATAAAACATTTAAACTAGATATTTTTATGTCCCCCGACGATTCTCGTATTGTTCTTCCTAATATTCTCTTCGACTTAGGAAAATGGAATTTGCGTCCCGAATCATTAGTCTCTTTAGAAAAATTAGTTGAGATATTAAACGATAACCCTAACATTACCATTGAAATTGGCTCCCATACAGACTTTAGAGGAGGTGCAGATTATAATATGGAACTATCGGGCAAAAGAGCAAAATCAGTAGTCGATTTTTTAATAACTTATGGTATTGACCGAGATAGATTAACCTCAAAAGGCTATGGTGAATCAATGCCTAACACTATTGATAAAAAAGAAGCAAGAAAACATTCTTTCTTAGAAGAAGACGATGTTCTCGACGAATCTTTTATTAACAGTCTGCCAAATAATGATAAAAAAGAAATTTGTCATCAAATAAATCGTAGAACCGACTTTGGTGTTACAGGACGTGATTATATTCCTAAAATTAAAAAAAGAAGACATTAGTTTGCATGCATTAATTCACTATTTTAATTTTATTTTCAGCAAACTGCTAAGCCCCCTGTTTATTAATAACCAAAACAAATAGTATTTCACAGGGGTTGTTTTTCAACAAAAAAAACATATAAATTGCTGCGTTTCAACTACATATAACAAATGCTGATTTTAATATACAAATTTTCCAAATCTTTAAGATTTGGAAAATCTAAAAAATAATAATATTTAACAATTCCCTAATATCCGCAAGTGAATTTTTATTAGTCTACAGATTAATCCGTCAGCTGACGGTCGTGGCACAGTTAACTTATACAGATAGCAGTAAATTGTAATTAATTTGATGATTATAAACAAATCCGTGCCAAGGCTTACGGATTTAAGGAATTCTATAAAGAACTTTATTTTTTTGCTTAATTCGTTATTAAATTATTATTTTTGCAAAAATATATGATTATCTAAACATTCCTGTTTTCTTGGTTCTTAATAAATTCATACTCTACCGAACAGATATTTTAACAGAGTAAACAGTGAATAAAAATTGTGTAATTATACACTTGACAAAAAATGGATAAAACTTCACGATATAATCTAAGAGGCGTTTCTTCATCGAAAAAAGATGTTCATAATGCAATAAAAAATATTGATAAAGGAATTTATCCAAAAGCTTTTTGCAAAATTATTCCCGACTATTTAGCAGGAGACCCTGATTATTGTAATATTATGCATGCCGATGGTGCAGGCACAAAATCCTCTCTTGCATATATTTACTGGAAAGAAACCAACGACATTAGCGTTTGGAAAGGCATTGCTCAAGATGCTGTTATAATGAATATTGACGACCTGCTATGTGTTGGTGCTGTTGATAACATTTTGCTATCATCAACAATTGGCAGAAACAAAAATGTTATTCCGGGTGAAGTAATATCAGCAATTATAAATGGTACAAATCAGGTTATTGATGAATTTCACGATATGGGAATTAATATTCAGTTTACAGGAGGTGAAACAGCCGATGTTGGGGACTTGGTCAGGACTGTTATTGTAGATTCTACTGTTACTTGCCGTATGAAACGCTCCAATGTTATCTCAAACGATAATATTCAGGCAGGCGATGCTATTGTAGGACTCTCATCTTCAGGCAAAGCAACTTACGAAAAACATTACAACGGAGGCATGGGCAGCAATGGCTTAACATCAGCCCGACACGATGTTTTTGCAAAATATCTCGCAGATAAATACCCTGAAAGTTATGATAAAAACATCCCCAATGAATTAATCTATTCAGGCTCGCTAAAACTAACCGATAAAATTGAAAATCTATGCATTGATGCAGGCAAACTCGTTCTTTCACCTACAAGAACTTATGCTCCGATAATTAAAGATATATTAAAAAAATATCGCAAAAACATTCATGGCATGATTCATTGCACAGGAGGTGCTCAAACAAAAATTTTGAATTTTGTCGATAATCTTCATATTATTAAAGATAATATGTTTGATGTTCCGCCATTATTTGAAATAATACAAAAAGAATCAGGTACTCCATGGCACGACATGTACAAAGTGTTTAACATGGGACATCGGTTTGAAATTTATCTACCCGAACAATTTGCCAATGATATTATCAACATATCGAAACAATATAATGTAGATGCAAAAATTATTGGCAGGTGTGAAAAATCAGAAAAAAAGAAACTAACAATAATTAACAAGTTTGGTGAATTTAACTATTAATTAAATAGGTTTTATATTATTTAGAACGAGTAAAAAAATAAAATAAAAATATAAAAAGGCTAAAAAATTCAAAGTATAAAGTAAAAAAAAGAAAAAAATAAATGATGAAATAGATAATTTAGTAAAAGAATCTCAAGAACTAAAAAATATTCTATGTTCAATATGTGTTAAAACAAATGAAAAAAATAATTTTGAAATACTTTTTACTTTAGCCTTTAGCCTTTAAAAGAATCAGGGTGGCAAATTTGATTACCCACTTAAATCAAAAAATGACCATTAAATAATATCATTTATCATGAATAACAATATGATTTTAGAAAAATTAGAGGGAGTACGATTACGTTTTGAGGAGGTATCGCAAAAAATTACCGACCCTGAAATCGTTTCTGACATGAAACGCTATATTAAACTTAATAAAGAATATAAAAATCTTGAGCCAATTGTAAAAGCATATATTGACTATAAAAATGTATTGAGCAACATTGATTCTGCTAAAGAAATTCTCTCAACAGAAAAAGATGAAGAGATGAGAGAAATGGCAAAAGATGAACTTGAAGAACTTGAATCAAGAGTTGACGAAATGGAAAACAACATAAAATTGTTATTATTACCAAAAGACCCTGAAGACGACAAAAACGCAATTCTTGAAATTAGAGCAGGAACAGGTGGTGACGAAGCAAGTATTTTTGCAGGTGATCTTTTCAGAATGTATTCAAAATATTGTGAATCAAAACATTGGAAACTTGAAGTTACACACATATCAGAAGGAACTTCAGGCGGATACAAAGAAATTGTATCTAAAATTTCGGGCGAAGGTGTTTACGGTATTTTAAAATATGAATCAGGTGTTCATCGTGTTCAACGAGTTCCTCAAACCGAAACTCAAGGACGTGTTCATACCTCAGCTGCAACAGTTGCAGTTTTGCCCGAAGCTGAAAAATTTGACATTGAGCTTAAACCCGAAGACATTAGAAAAGATACTTATTGCTCATCAGGTCCGGGTGGTCAATCGGTAAACACAACCTATTCGGCTATTCGACTAACTCATATTCCTTCAGGTATTGTTGTTACTTGTCAAGATCAAAAATCACAAATTAAAAACCTTGACAAAGCAATGACTGAACTTCGTTCTCGAATATATAATATTGAATATCAAAAATATATTGATAATATATCTTCAAAACGAAAAACAATGGTATCAACAGGCGACCGTTCTGCTAAAATTAGAACTTATAACTACCCGCAAGGACGAGTTACCGACCATAGAATAGGCTTAACTCTTTATAACTTACCTTCAATTATTGATGGTAATATTCAAGAAATTATTGAGAAATTGCAAATGGCTGAAAATGCCGAACGTTTAAAGGAAAGTAATTTATAATTGAATAATGAATTCTAAAACACTTTTTGAAAATATAAAAAAGAAAAAAAGTTTTTTGTGTATTGGTTTAGATACTGATATTAACAAAATACCACAG
>JAUVJB010000235.1 GCA_030592465.1 Bacteroidota bacterium
GAAGAAAATAATATTGGAATTATTCAATTTGAATTTAATGAGATGAACATTGTTTCTAAGATATTTCTAAGAGATTTTTATGCTTTATTATTAAATTATTCTTTTTATAGGATATGTAAAAAGGGTTTGATATTGTTAGGAGATTATAATTCAACAAATGAAATTTTTAAATACCAAAATATTATTGCAATAAATAATGAACTTTGCCAAAATCTCAATAATAACATCTGCTGTTCTGAATTTGCAATCCCGAACTAACAAGCTGTATATTAGTACTTTCAGATTACAAATCCGAAGGAGCAGAGGCGTAGAAAAATTATGAACGGCGAAGCCTTCAACGAAGTTAATTTTTCGGGTTAGCGAACAAATTTTTTTTGTCAAAAAAGTTTCTGTTATAATAGAAACTTTTGTATTTTTGTTAAAAAGCTTCTATTATGATGGAATTAATTGAAAGAAAATACTATTATCAAAAGATAAAACCATTTATCAATAAAGATATTATAAAAGTTATAGTTGGGCAGCGTCGTGTCGGGAAAAGCTATTTTTAGCATCAGATAATTAATAGTATAAAAAAGGAGAACAACAAAGCAAATATTATTTACATTAACACAGAATTATTTGAATTTCGCCGGATTAAGAATTATGTTGACTTAATGGAATATATTGCTGCTAAACAAGATACGACAAAAGATAATAAAATATTTATTGATGAAATACAAGATATATTCCGGTTTGAAAAGGCTCTTCGTTCACTGCAAGCAGAGGGCAATTATGATATTTATTGTACAGGAAGTAATGCAAATCTGCTTTCGGGAGAGTTGGCAACATTTTTAAGCGGAAGATATATTCAAATACAAATAAACCCATTGAGCTATATAGAGTTTCTGGAATTTAACGGTTTAGAAAACAAAAATGAGAGTTTACATAAGTATTTAAGATACGGAGGTCATCCATATCTTAAAAATCTACAAATGACTGATGAGGTGGTATTTGATTATTTGTCAAATATATATCAGACGATCTTATTGAAAGATGTTATTGTCCGTAATAAAATCAGGAATATCTCTTTTTTGGAAGATTTAAGTTATTTTATTGCCGACAATACGGGGAGTCTTGTTTCCGCAAAAAAAATAAGTGATTATCTTAGTTCACAAAAGATAAAATCTTCAAATCAAGTTGTATTAAACTATTTGCAATATCTAAGCAATGCTTTTTTAATACATAAAGTAAAAAGAACCGATTTAAAAGGAAAGAAAATATTTGAAACAAGTGAGAAATATTATTTTAACGATTTGGGGCTTCGTAATTCTATGGTAATGTTTAAGCCCGACGATATTTCTAAATTAATTGAGAATGCCGTTTATAATCAGTTAATAATTTGGGGATATAAAGTTTTTGTCGGAAAATATGACGATAAAGAGATTGACTTTGTTTGTAAAAAGCAAAACAATGTATTATATGTTCAAGTTACTTTAAACTTAACAAATGAAAAAGTGGTAAAAAGAGAGTTTGAGAATCTACTTTTAATAAAGGATAACTATACTAAAATTGTTGTTTCTTTAGATGACTTTATTGTTGATAGTTATAAAGGAGTTAAACATATTAATCTTCGTGATTTTTTGTTTATGGATTTAGATAGATTATAACCCAGCTAGTGCCGACATGTTGTCGGTGCTTGTTTATTAACGGCAAATAGTCTGTGCTAGTGCTTGTTGCTATTTTCAAGTTATATTTATTATTTTGTTTATATTTGATTTATGTCTCTGTTGTTCCGGATTTGTAATTCCGAACTAACAAGGTGTATATTAATGCTTTCGGATTGCAAATCCGAAAGAGCAGAGGCAAAGTGCTGACTTTATGGGCAGGCACAAATAGTGCAAGCGTCTCGTTTGTACTTTTCTCAAAAAGAAAGTAAAAAAAACAAGGTACAAGCGAGACGCTTGCATTAGTGACGGAAAATATTTTTTGAAGTTGACTTAATGTTTTTTTACAGAAAAAAAGACTGAAAGTCTTAAACATCAATAACTTGGGGCATCGCCACAAGAAAAAAGGCGTTAAATATCATATCAGCCTGAAAGGCTGGGACAAACTTATATTTAAGTGACAATCATTTTTTTATTTTCCGTGGAACCGCTTTTTGCGGTGCAACGGATATTTATTTTGCTGTTTGGGATTTGTAATTCCTAAATATCAAGCTATATGCTAGTGCTTTCGAATTGAAAATTAAAAAAAATTAATTTTTCGGGTTAACTGTTGAGTAAAGGTGTTTTTTCTTCATTTAATTTTTTGTATTTTTACATTATGAACCGAGCCATGACAAAAATTTTGAAATACACGACAATGATTAATATAGAGCTACAAATAAGTGTGTGTCCTATTTTTTGCTTATCATGGCGAGCTCCATCTGACAAATGAAATCAAAATTATAAACAGATGAAAGATACAAAGTTAAATAGAGACCTTTTCTGGGACATTGATTATAATAATTTGGATTATGAAAGAAATGCCCGTTTTATCATCGGACGAGTATTAAACAAAGGAGATTTGCCGGATTGGTACACAATTAAGAAAATATACGGATTAAAACGAAAAAAAAATCAGATGTTACACTACGAAGCAATTTATCCGGAAACTTTGGAATTACTGAATAATTTATCAAACAAAAACGAATTAGAACAATTTTTTTTGGTTGGTGTAACTGCTGTTGCATTACATATTGGACACAGAATATCGGCAGATTTAGATTTTTTTACAAAAGAGAATATTAATACTGATAATTTAAAATTATTTTTACGTAATAATTATGACCTTATCAAGACAAATGCAGATGTAAATACTTTTGCTTTTATTTCGTTACTTTCTAATATACCAAGAGAAAATTTTTTATGTTATACTACAAAACAATCAATACTAAAACACAGGGACTTCATTAGCGTTACAATTTGGACATCGCATTTCAATTGATATTGATTTGTCCGGAATTTTTAGCTCCGATGCCTTTTCTATTTCAAAAAATTTAGATAAAATTGGTTTGGTTAAAATTCTAAATAAAATCGAAAATATCAATATATATTCGTCAGCTGACGGATGGAATAAAGGTTGATATTGTAACCTATCATTATAAAAGCCTAATCAAAATATCTCATGCTCTCAAAAAGGTCGGAAAGATTTAAAGTAGCAACACCGGAGCGTGTGTCTGACATTGCATAAGGAACAACCAATTTATTATTATGAATAATTGCCCCACAGGAATAAACAACATTTGGCACATATCCATTTCTTTCATTTTCAAGAGGCACTAACAACGGCTCTTCTAACACACCTATAATTTTAGTAGGGTCGGCTAAGTCTAATAAAATCGCACCAAGGCAATAAGTGCGAACAGGACCTACACCATGAGTTAGCAACAACCAGCCTTTTTGTGTCTTAAGTGGAGAACCGCTATTGCCAACCTGAAAAAATTCCCAATAATAACATGGAGGCTTAATAAAAATCGGATTCTCCCAATAACGAACATTCTCTGAAAACATTATGTAAATATTTTCATTATCGTTACGAGAAATTACCGCATATTTACCATTAATTTTTTCGGGAAACAAAGCCATACCTTTCCCTTGTGCACCTGTCCCTAATAGTGTTAAAATTTTAAAATGACAAAAATTTTCAGTTTCAATAAGTTGTGGCAATGCAGTTTTGCCATTATAAGCAGTGTATGTAGCATAATATATTGTTGAACCATCATCATTGTTAAAAAGCACAAAACGAGCATCTTCCAAGCCTTTTATCTCACTTTTTGATACTGGGAAAATTACTCTGCCGGATAAACTTAAGTCACTTTTAAATTTTATTTCATAATTTGAATTAGCTAACCACAATAATGTTTCAATAACCTTTCTGCATTCTTCAGATCTTTCTTCGGGATGAATTTTTGCATATTTCTTTATACTCTGAACTAACTCATCATAAGTAAAGTTGTCTAATAAATCGTCAAGAATTTGATAAACAATTTCACAATGCTTTAACTCTTTTAATCTTATAATAAAATCTTTTTTATTATAAGTAGAATTCAAAACTCTCTCTTCCTTTTCAACAAGAGCACTACTGGTATCAACACTTAAACCACCATTTTCTTTAATAATACCTTTTCGAAACACAATTGAAGAAATGTGTCCTTCTCCAACAGCACGGAAACTCAAAATTACTCTTAATCGATTTTTTTTTAAGATGCTTTGGTCGGGGTGTTTTACTATTGAGGGATTAAACAATGCAGCTGCTTCAATAGAATATTCGGAAGTAAAGTATGAACCAATCAATAATTTTTTTTCAAGTGTCAAGTCTGCATCAAAATCAATTTTACGAAAAATCTTATCAAAATTATTTTTAAATACCCGTTTAATATTTCTGTGTCTATTTGAAAAATTATCTGTAACCTGTGTTAAATATTCATTCACTTTATGATCTGATTATAAAGAAATTCGTTCAAAAATGCTTATTATTCTTTCTTTATCATCCGGATAAAAAAAACGAGTAACATCTCTGCGATTATCCGGCGAAAAATTTATTATTTGA
>JAUVJB010000060.1 GCA_030592465.1 Bacteroidota bacterium
ATAAAGATTAATTCAACAATTTGAATATATTAAAAACCGGCTAATTTTAATTGGTCGGTTTTTTTGTTTATAACTGTCCGTTAAGCGAATGATAAAGAAAGCCAAGCGACTATCGGTTTAAAACCGCTTATCGCATAGTGTTATTAACATCTATGCAAAAAAAATTTGGTCATAATATATTGTTTTAAAAAATCATATTCATTTTATTGAATGAATGCAACATAACTATCAACGGTATTAGGCTGCTGAGCTTGTCGAAGTAATGCCGTCGCTAATGAAAATTGGCAAATCGTTTTTTAAACATCCGATAAGCGGGTTGTAACCGCTAATCGGATTTTGTTGGCAAGCGACTATCGGTTTAAAACCGCTTATCGCATAGTATTAAATGCTATTTAAAAATAAATTTTATTGCAATGTCCCGAAAATTTATTATTTTTGGGACAAAATTAAATAGCAATAATGTTAATTTCCAAACAAATAGAGCGAAAAATAAAGGCATTACAAAAAGGGAAAATACTTTTTGTTTCCGATTTTACCACTGAGCACAATTATGAAACAGCCCGTAAAGTATTACAACGTCTTTGCAATAAAAAAGAACTCTTACGTTTATCGCGGGGTATTTATTATCTGCCTAAACAAGATAAAATGCTTGGAGTTATTTATCCAACAGCCGAACAAATTGCACAGGCTATCGCTAAAAGAGATAAAGCTCGTATTATTCCTACCGGTTCATATGCTTTATATAAATTAGGTCTTTCTACACAAATCCCTATGAATGTTGTTTATCTTACTGATGGTTCGGCAAGAAAAATACAAGTAAGAAATCAAAAAATCTCTTTTAAAAAAACAAGTCCAAAAAATCTTGCTGTAAACAACCAATTAAGCAATCTTATTATTCAGGCATTAAAGGAATTGGGTAAAAGCAAAATAAACAATAACGTAAAAAATAATCTAAAAGAAATTATAAACAAAAGTGGTGAAAGCAAAAAAATAGAAAAAGATATAATAAACGCTCCGGTTTGGATAAAAAAAATAATGTTGCAAATTATTAAAGAAATTCAAAATGACTAACTGGTTAGGCTTAAAGAAAAAAGAACAAGTTGAATTATTTAATCAATTAGGAGCAAAAACAGGTTTGCCACCTTTTGCGATTGAAAAAGATGCTTGGGTTACGCTGGTTTTAAGAATATTGTTTTATTCCGAAATAGGTAGTAATATTGTGTTTAAAGGAGGAACGTCGTTAAGCAAAGCTTATGGCATAATAGAACGTTTCTCGGAAGATATTGATTTTGTGATAGATAGAAATTTTCTTGGTTTTAAAAGAAATTTAACCAAAGGAGAAATAAGAAAATTACGCAGGAAATCTCACGAGTTTTCTTCTAATGAGCTGCCACAAATTCTACTAAAAGAATTTGTTGAATATGGTATAAAAAAAGATTTGTTTACAATAACAGTTCCTAACACTAAAATATCCGATCAGGATCCAGAAATTATTCAAGTAAATTATAAATCAGTATTTGAAAAAGAATACTATTTAAAATCACGTGTTTTAATAGAAATTGGTGCTCGTTCTTTGATGGAACCATTTGAAAATAGGGGTATTCAATCAATAATTGACATTAATTATCCCAATAAAAATTTTACAGAAAAAATATTTTATGCACAAACGGTTATTCCTGAAAAAACATTTTTAGAAAAAATGATTTTGTTACATGAGGAATTTCAAAAACCGAAAGAAAAAATCCGGTCGCATAGAATGTCACGTCACCTTTACGATATATATAAAATTGCAAATACAGTATATAGAGACAAAGCATTTCTAAATAATGAAATATTTGAAAACATTATACAGCATCGTGAAAAATTTACACCAATAAAAACAGTAAATTATCAAGAACTTAGTCTTAAAAATTTGAACTTTATTCCACCTGATGATTTTAATGATTCATACCGTACAGATTATAAGGAAATGCAAACAAATATGATTTATGGTGAAAGTCCGAATTTTGAATCGTTAATTGAAGAAATAAAAATTTTAACAAGATTTTAGAATAATAATTGTATTTTTCATCTGTTTATATTTTCGTAATTAGTACATATTCAGTTATTTATAAATATTGAATAATGAACACCGAATATCGAATGATGAAGTTTTTGCTTCAATTTTTATTTTTTAATTCGTAATTCATTATTCCTTGTTCGATATTCGATATTTTTTTTGATATAATCATCCCCTTGTGTGTGCGTTAGCTCATGGTGGTTCATCTAACTAAATACTTTTCAATTAATACTATTGGTAACTTTTCGATTAATATATACATGCAACATAACTATCAACGGCATTAGGCTGCTGATCTTGTCGAAGTAATGGTGTTGTTAATGAAAATTGGCAAATCGTTTTTTAAATATCCGATTAGCGGTTACAACCCGCTTATCGGATAATGCGAGCATCCAAGCGATTAGCGGTTTAAAACCGCTTATCGCTTATTGAAATCCGAGAATGTTATGTTTGTGATTATCAATAGCAATTATTTTTTAAATAAATGAAACAATAATTAAACCGGCAATCATTCCATTGAATAAATGAAATAATGATTAGCAACGGCATTTATGCCGTTGTGGTAAACATAACAAATGGTTGGCTCTATCCAAAACTAAAATTTGGGTTAAAACCCTATAACATTGGGAATTGGACGCAACGCCATAAATGGCATTGCTAATGAAATTACTCTTTATTCAAAAAATTACGTTTGTTATTATAAAGCTGTATATAAGTGTTTTTGGTTTTTTCATCTAAAAAAGAGCGTTGAGTTAGGGATTCAACCATATCCTGTTTTATAAAAAAAGGCTTTAATAGTTTTGTAATTCTTTTTTCAGCAATGCTCATTCGTTTGGCTAATTCAATAAAATCTTCTTTCGCGGGATGATTAAATTTTATGTACGCTTCTGATTTAAAATTATCTTTAAAAAGTCCCTTATTAAGAGCAAAATCTGTATCATTAACATGAATATGAGTATTAATAAAATCATAAGCAGGGCTAAGTAGATAATCTCCGCTTGGCGATTCTAACAAAGAAAAATTTTTTAAATGAGCATCACCATTCGAGAACAAGTAATTAAAAATTATTATTGAAAAAAGTTTTTCAGCTTCAACGAGATAAGCCGGAACATATTCTTTTAACAGCTCTGCTAATTCTTCGCAACTATATTCATATTTAAAATTAAGACCTGAGTTTTCTTCTGTCTTCCTTGCCAGCGATGCAAAATCTTCTTTTCCCCACTTAGTTCCGTCTTCCTTAAAATCAAAGCGTTTAGTAATATATGCCATTGCACCGTCTTTAAAGAATATTAAAGCATTTTCGGCAGTGTGAATACCATATATCTGTTGAGCTATTTGCATAGTAAGATGTTCATTGGCAGGTACCTGATCAACCTTTTTTAAATCTATTGGAATTGGTTTTAATATATAATTACCCTGTTCCCCTTCTTTTGTTAAACGCAGTTTATTTTTATCTAATATCAATGACATTTTTTCCTGTACCCCTGATATAGATATACGTTTGCGATTTTCTATGAATTTTGCATCATCTTCATCACTTAATTGCGGACTGTTATAAGGTAAAATATGACTGACTTTTTTTCCGTTAAAAACTTTTCGCAAACAAGTTTTACTATAAGTATTAAAATTTTTTGCTAAAGTTCCCGGGCAATATTTTATTTTTGGTTCACTCATTATTTATTCATTGGTTTAATGGTTATTGCACCTATTGTATCATATTTAGCAGTTTCTATTAATAAACCAAAATAATTGGTTTCATCTATTTTTAATTGTCTGAGTTGTAATTTTCGGTTTACTCCTTCAGAAAGCATATTATAAAAAAAAGGAAATAAATAATCAGATTTATATTCCTGTTGTTTTTTGGATAATGTCAAACTTATAGCAGGAAACGAACTATTTGCATAATAAAAATCATTATACCGGAATATATAACTTAATTTATTTTCCTGAATTAATTCTCCTGCCAATTCTCCATTCCAATATACTTCTGCCTTTCGCATATACTATAAATTTATTTTTTTTACTTCTAATTTTATTTCCATACCTAGTACATTGGCTATTTTATTTAGCACTTTTACCGTAGGGTTTGCCTGCCCCTTCTCTATTTTGTAAAGTGTATTTACACTTATTTCTGCCATCTCGGCAAGATGAGGCTGTGTAATTCGCAATGTTTTTCTACGTTCTTTGATATTTTTTCCTAATTCCAATAACAACATTTTAATGTGATTTTTATGTAAAGTTAGTTCTTTTTATTAAAAAAAACAATAATTATAATACTATAATGTGATAATTGTGGTTAAATGTTGTTTTCTATTGTGTAACAGTAGGTAATATAGATTATAATGTTGGTTAAAACCCAATAACATTGGAAATAAGATACAACGCCATAAATGGCATTGCTAATGAAAACAAGTAAATGTTTTTTTTGACGAGGCATAAAAAAAGCCACAATGTTACTTGGGCTTAAATTAAAGTGGAGCTGGAGGGATTCGAACCCTCGTCCAAACAAGGGACCAAAATGTTTTCTACATGCTTAGCTTTTTATTGATTTTCGAGAGCAGTCCGGTAAAAAGCAGCCTATCAACTCCTTAGTTTCTTAAATTCGCTTAATTATCGAAACTCTAATTAAACTATCTCAATTGAGATGGTACCTCGTTGTAAACTATAATTGAGAAGAACAGTTTACGAGATAACTCGTCTCTACACAGCCTTGGTGTAGTGATTAAGCTAGTTCGCTTTGCGATACTATGCTGCGAGTGCGTAATTATTTTCGCCTTTTATAAAGAAAGAACTAAGTTTAACGAGCTTAATTCAAATGCTCGACATGCTTACAAGTCAATTCTACTTGCTGTCAAAACCAGGTCAGCCCCAATTTCAAATACAAAGGTACAAAAACTTTACCAAACTTGTATTTTTTTTAAAAAAAATGTGAAAAATAATTCTTAAATTATTACATTAGCAAAAAAATATATTTTTTATAAAACATCCCACAATGCGTCAAAGATTTTCTATTGACGATTGATTTCCGCCAGCTGGCGGATGGCGGAAAGCAATAAAATTTCAAAATTTTTATTGTTTGTAGTAGCTATTTTATTGTTTATGAATAGTAATGCATGAAAGATTTTCCAAATCTTAAAGATTTGGAAAATCTATTTACGCAAGTCAGGTTTTGTCTGCTTAAATATCACTACTTAAGCTATAATGAACGGTTTAAGTCAAGCCCTGACTATCAAAAATCAGTGTGTTAGCGAGAAATAGACAATAATTAATAAAAAATTGCCGGTGTGTGGGACTAACTATGACAAATAATTTTGCACATAACTTGTACCAATTTCTCGAGAAAGGATGATTATATAATGAAATTCGGATGAAAATTAAATTTTTAATTTCTATTATTTAACTTTTCCAAAGTTTTAAATTTTGGAAAAGTTTTTCTAAAAAAATATAAACAATTGAAAATGAATTAAATATAAAAGTATAAGCAGATGAAAAAAAACCTAAAAGTAGGAATACTAAAAGAAACAAAAACTCCACCGGATAGGAGAGTAGCTGTTGCACCCGAACAGGCAATTGAGTTGCTGAATAAATTTCCAAATGTTGATTTGTATTTTCAACCAAGTGACTTAAGATGTTATTCCGATGACGAATATAAAGCATTAGGACTGAGTTTAAAACAAGACCTTAGCGATTGTGATATTTTAATTGGTGTGAAAGAAGTGAAGGTTGATGCTTTAATTGCAAATAAGAAGTATTTGTTTTTTTCACATACAGCAAAAGAACAATCATATAACAGACCATTATTGCAAGAAGTTTTGAAAAAAAATATTACTCTTGTCGATTATGAATATTTGACCGATGAAAAAAATATTCGTCTTGTTGCGTTTGGTCATTGGGCAGGTATTGTTGGTGCTTATAATGGTTTGATAGGTTTTGGTAAACGAACAGGTTTATTTTCTTTAAAATCTGCTCACGACTGCCACGATATGAAAGAAATGTTTTCAGAAGTTGAAAAGGTGAAATTGCCTCCTGTAAAAATTCTTATAACCGGTGGTGGCAGGGTTGCTCATGGTGCTATGGAAACATTAGGTTCTTTAAATATTAAGAAAGTTACTCCTGATGAATTTTTAAATAAGACTTTTGATGAGACTGTTTATTGTCAAATTGATCCTTGGGATTATGTGAAACGTAAAGATGGTGAAAAATTCAACCTTCAGAATTTCTTTTATTTCCCTGATGAGTTTGAATCTACTTTCTTGCCTTACACTAAAGTAACTGATATTTTTATTGCTTGTCATTTTTGGGATGAGAAATCACCTGTGTTTATGACTAATGATGACATGAAAGCTAATGATTTTAAGATGCAGGTAATTGCTGATGTTAGCTGTGATATTGCAGGTCCTATTCCTTCAACTATTCGTCCTTCTACAATTGCCGAACCTTTTTATGGTTATAATCCACAATTGGGAAAAGAAGCTGAGCCATTTGATAAAAATAATATTACTGTTATGGCTGTTGATAATCTTCCGGGTGAATTGCCTCGTGATTCTTCAGTTGATTTCGGTAAAGGATTGATTGAAAAAGTTTATCCTTCATTGTTTGGTGATGATAAAAATGAAATCATTAAAAGAGCAACTATTGCTAAAGATGGTAAATTGACCGAGAAATTTGCTTATTTGCAAGATTTTGTTGATGGTAAATAAATTTATAACAAACTAAAATTGTAGTTTTAAAAGAACAAATTTTTAATACATATTGTTATATTGCTAAATGGTTAAATGGTTGTGGAATAACAATTTAACCATTTTTTTATAGAGATTAAATATTTTTTAATTGAGATATTGTGTTAGACTGATTGGCAGAATTAAAAATAAAACTACCGGCAACAAGAACATCAACACCGGCATCAATAAGTTGTTTTGCATTTGATATGTCAACACCACCGTCAACTTCAATAAGCGATGATGAATTTTTTTTATTTATCAATTCTTTGAGTTGAGTGATTCTGTTGTAAGTATTACTAATAAATTGTTGTCCTCCAAAACCCGGATTTACCGACATTATCAAAACTAAATCAACATATTCGATAATATCTTGTAATAGGGTAACAGGTGTATGTGGATTTAATGCTATACCTGCTTTCATCCCGTTTGTTTTTATTGTTTCGATAGTACGGTTTAAATGAGTGCAAGCCTCGTAATGAACTGTCAATATATCAGCACCTGCGTTTTTAAAATCATTAATAAATTTATCAGGCTTAGTAATCATTAAATGAACATCTAAAGGTTTTTTAGCGTATTTTTTTATGTGTTTTATTATAGGAAAACCGAATGAAATATTTGGTACAAAAACACCATCCATAATATCTAAATGGAACCAATCAGCTTGGCTGTTATTAACCATGTTAATATCTTTTTCGAGATTTGCAAAATTTGCTGATAGTAATGAAGGCGCTATTAAATGATGCATGTTATTATTAATTAATTTAATAATGTTGAGTTCGCTCCGAAAAGCCGATAAGCGGTTAATCTTATAAAAAGTCTAAAAGCTATAATCTTGTACATCAGTCTATTACAAAACCGCTAATCGGCTAATTCGCCAACTGGCGGATAGTTTTCGGACTAGTCTCAATGTTGTTTAACAAAAAAAAAATTAACCTAAATAAGTTTTTAATATTTTACTTCGAGAAGTGTGTTTTAATCGTCTAATAGCTTTTTCTTTTATTTGACGAACTCTTTCTCTCGTTAAGTCAAATACTTCGCCTATTTCTTCAAGAGAATGAGGAGAAATACCATTTAATCCAAAATAAAGTCGAAGAATTTCAGCTTCACGTTTTGAAAGAGCAGTTAAAACTCTTTCAATTTCTTTACGCAAAGAGTCGGTTAATAAATTTTTGTCCGGTCCCGGTAAATCTTTGTTATACATTACATCATATAAATTCCCGTCTTCTCCGTCGGCAAGTGGAGCATCCATTGAAATGTGTCTTCTTGAGGTTTTAAAGGCTTTTTTTACATCATTCGGAGACATTTCAAGGGTTTTGGCTATTTCTTCGGCTGTTGGTTCTCTTTCAAATTTCTGTTCAAGTTTTGCGAGAACTTTATTTATTTTATTTAATGAGCCAATTTTATTTAATGGCAATCTTACAATACGAGCTTGTTCTGCTAATGCTTGTAAAATTGATTGGCGAATCCACCAGACAGCATAAGAAATGAACTTAAAACCGCGAGTTTCGTCAAACCTTTTGGCAGCTTTAATTAATCCTAAGTTACCTTCATTAATCAAGTCAGGAAGACTTAATCCTTGATTTTGGTATTGTTTTGAGACAGAAACAACAAAACGCAGATTAGCTTTAATTAGTTTTGATAAGGCAACGTCATCTCCGGATCTTATTCTTCGAGCTAAATCAACTTCTTCTTCAGCTGTTAATAATTCAACTTTACCAATTTCATGTAAATATTTATCAAGAGACTGAGTATCACGATTTGTAACTTGTTTGGTAATTTTAAGTTGCCTCATGTTAAATTATTAAAGTTTAATAATCCCAAAAAGTCTTCTAATTTACTAATTTTTTTAAGTTTTAATAAGAAAATAGTAAAAAAAATACAATTGAAATTTATTTTTACACTAAACAATATTTTTTTTGTAGCTCAACTTGTTGCAAAAAGGCAGGTTTTAAAACAATGTGATTACGAAAAAGTTATATAATAATATTCTTTTTAGAGAGTATTTATTTTTTTCAAAATTTATTTAATCCGAAAGATGCTCACATTTTTCGGGTTAAATATGGAAGCATTATTTTGTTTTTTTCAGATTTGCGAAAGCAAGAATAACTCCCAATACAACACCTAATAGAGCTGCAAAAAGTATTTGATATTCTTCGGGCAGTAAGAAAGTTATTGTTTGAGCAGGTATCCAAAAAAATGGGATAGTTTTTTTAAAAATAAAATTCCATTGAGTTGACCAATCAAGATTAATCATTATTTCTCCAAATTTAACAGGAGTAAAAAATCCGGATAAAGTACCATTATTGCTTAATATATGTGTGTCTAATATTTTATGTAAAGTCATCATTACAGGTGCATAAATTAAGTTTAACGCAGTGCTGATAGCAAAAGCACCTAATAATTTTGTTGGTGTAAAACCATGTTGCATTGCTTGAACAACGCCATTAATGCCGAGATATTCAAGAAAAGCAGGTGTGCCGACAGCAAAAATAACAAATGAAAATTTTATTGTTAATCCTAAAAATCCCCAAACTATTGCACGAGGCAGCAAACCAAAGCCTTTTTTATTATAAACGCCTGCTCGTATTCTTAATCCTATTACTTCACCGAGAGTTGCAAGTATTGCAAATTTAATAAAACTCATTATCATCCCATGAGCTTTGTTAAATGAGGTGTAAAAGTCAAATACTTGGTCTGAAAGAAAAAATGGAAGGAAAAAAATAATTAAGCATGCTATAAATATTAAGTCTCTTTTTTTCATTTGGTTATAGTTTTTATATTTATGTTTAAATAATGAGTCCGCTCCGAAAAGTCGATAAGCGGATAGTTTGTCAGCTGACGGACTAAAAGATATAAATCTGTACGTCAGTCCGCCAGCTGGCGGACCGCTAATTGGCTATAAATTGTTTTGGACTATTCTCAATAATTAATAATTTATAATTATTGACTTGTTACGATTGTATCAATTTTATTGGTGTTTATATTTTTTTCAGTATGATAAAATATTTTAAATCCCTTTTTTGCATTAGTAATAATCCTTTGGCGACTAAATATTAAAGCTATGATTAATAGTATTGTAGCAATAATCATAACTTTTTCATTATAAGTGAGTTGTTTAAAATGCCGCATTTTTTATTAAAAGATTATTTTTCAATTCTTATTCTTGCATCAACAGCAACTACTTTATCTGCAGAGCCGAGAAGAGGATTTAAGTCCATCTCAAAAATTTCAGGTGTAGCTTTTACTAAAGCAGAAACGCGTTGAATAATATCTGCAAATTTTTCTTCGTTAACAGGCTCTTGACCTCTCACACCTTGAATAATTTTATAACTTTTAAGGTTTCTAATCATGCTTAAAGCCTCGTTTTTATCTAAAGGAGCAAGACCGGCGTTAACATCTTTTAGTATTTCGATAAATATGCCGCCTAATCCGCAAAGCACCATGTGTCCGAATTTAGGTTCATATTTTGCACCTATAAAAAGCTCTGTACCCGATAACATTGGTTGCATTAAAACAGCTGTTGTATCTTTTATTTTCATCATTCGAGAGAACTCTTTTTCAACAGTTTCAACATTATCAATGTTTAATGCTACGCCACCAACATCTGACTTATGAACTGGACCAACAACTTTCATAACAATTGGGAACCCTATTTTTTTTGCCTTTTCAATTGCTTGTTTTTTTTTGTCAACAACAGCTTCGCCTGCTCTTGTTATTCCGGCAGCATCTAATAATTCTTGTACTTCTTTTGGTGAAAGATAACCGTTTGATGCATTATCAACAATTTGACGGATTTTTTTATTATTAATTTTAGGAACAATAATATTTTCCGGTGTTGTTTTTGGTGTATGATATACTTTGCAAAGAGCATTTCCAAATAATACCTCATCAGGGAAATTAATTCTTCCTAACGATAAAAAGTAATCAATATCATCTTTTACATTAATAATAGAAGGCAGAATAGGGAAAATTGGTTTTTTACATGTTTTCATTTTCTCATCAAGAAGAGTATAAACATCACGAACTGTAAACAAACCGGGGCTGCCAAATATTACAGCCATAGCATCAATATTGTCAAAATCGTTTTCGCAAGCGTCAATAATGTAACCTAATTGTTCGGCAGTTCCCGTAGCAAGAAAGTCAATAGGATTACCAACAGCAGAGCCGTCAAAAAGGTTTTCTTTTAGTTCTTCGGCTTTTGTGCCTTCAATATGAGGAACATCCATGCCGCCATTTGATAATACGTCAGTTAGCATAACAGCAGGACCACCGGCATGAGTGATAATTGCAATATTTTTACCTTTTAGTTCTTTGTGCATAAAGATTGAAGCAACAGTTGTTAATTCATCTCTACCTTGACAACGAACAATACCTGCTTTTTTGAATAACGCATCAACAGCTACATCGGAACTTGCTAAAGCTCCTGTATGTGAAGAAGCAGCACGGCTACCTGCTTCTGAACCACCGGCTTTTATGGCAGCAATTTTACATCCTTTTCTTATTAATGAAGAAGCATGTTTGAGTAACATCTCAGGTTTATCAATACTTTCAATATATAAAAGTTTAACTCTTGAGCTTGTATCAGGATTAAATGTTTCGTCTAAATATTTAACAACTTCTTCAACTCCAATTTGAGCACTATTTCCAACCGAGTAAACGCTTGAAAAAGTTAAACCTTTTGGCATACCCGATTCAATAATAAATACGGCAGTAGCACCAGAGCCTGAAATAAAATCACAGCCTTTTGGGTTTAATTTTGGAATTGGAGTAGTAAATATACCTGTATAATTTTGATTTAAAACACCCACACAATTAGGTCCTATTAGAGCACCGTTAACACTGTTTATTGTTTCAACAATATGTTTTTCAAGTTCTGCTCCTTCTTTGTTTTCTTCACTAAAACCGGCTGAAAGAATTATGAATGCTTTAGTATTTTTTTCTTTTGTTAAAATATCAACTGTTACCGGACAAAATTTTGCAGCAATAGCAATAATTGCCAAATCAACATTCGGTAAATCTTTTACATCTTTATATGATTTAATGCCTTGAACTTCGTCTTCTTTTAGGTTTGTAACATAAAGCTCACCATTAAAATTTCCATCGATAAGATTTTTTAAAACTTTACCGCCGGGTTTATGAATATTGTTTGAACCTGCTATTACTACTATACTTTTGGGATTTAAAAGTTGTTCGTTTATCATGGCAATATTATTTTATTTAATTATATTTTTTGGCAAATATAGTAAAATATAAGTTTCAATTTATAATAAATGTTCTGTGCAATTTTTGTGTTTAGGAACACTTATAAATCGTAATTAGTTCAATTGTTGATAAGCAAATTTATTAATTACAGGATGAAATTATATATAAAAAAAGCCACCTGAAATAAATTCAGGCAGCTTTTCTAACTTCGATTTAGTTATGAAAGAGTTATTTTATAAATTTCTCAGTTACAATTTTATTACCATCATTAATAATTAAAGTGTAAACGCCTGAAGAAATATCAGAAACATTTATTCTATTAGTATTTTCATCAAGAGTAATGTTTCTAATAGCAGAACCGGTCATATTATATATTGTGATATGGACGTTTTTGCTATTATCAGGTAAAATTATATTTATATAATCGTTAACAGGATTAGGATAAATTCTAAATGATGGGTCTTCGTTACTTAACATCTCAGCATACATTGAAGAAGATGAAGAATTTTTTGTTGCAGTAATATTAACTGTATAATCTTCAACTTCGCCATAAGAGAATGTTTCGCAAGGAGTAGCTGCAGCATTGTATTTCATTGTAACTCTCATACGAGTGTTGCCAAGAGTTGCTGAAGTAGGAACATCAAAAGTAGCTTGTAAAGTATTAGAGCTGCTTGAAGAACCGGCAACAACTTGTTCACCTGCATCGTCAAAATCACCATCATGATTATAGTCAATCCAAACGTGCCAGTATTCAGTATAGCTTGAGCTTTTAAATCCTGTACTAAAGTAGATGGTGTTTGAACCATATGCAATATTACCTGTTAAATTAGTATAATCCATATATCCGCCATCGTTACCTGTTGCATTATCAATGCCACCAATTTGTACTAAATCAATCCATTCATAACTTGAATTATTACCTTTTGATGAACAATAAGAAGCAGGAGGAGGTGTTCCGCCATCAGCAATACTAACTGTATAATCTTCAACCTCACCATCAAAACCAGTCTCACAAGCTGTTGGTGCAGAACTATATTTTGAAGAAACTCTCATTCTTGTATTCCCTAGTGTAGCCCCTGCGGGTACTGTAATTGATAGTGGGGAATTAGAAGTTGCACCATCACTTACATTAGAAGCAGAACCCAAATCATACTCTTCACCTGCATCACTAAAGTCATTGTCTTGATTCCAGTCTATCCAAACTTTTGTTTTAATAGTATAGTTTCCATCAGTATTAACATTTACAGTTAAATTATAAGATGAGCTTATTTTAACATCAGTAGTTTGTGCTGTATAATCGTTATATCCCGCAGGTTTAGCTGTAGAGTTATTTATTGTATTGAAATTAACAAGGGTTGTACTTGTTTGGTATGTCGTATTACCGTTTGAAGTACAATAAGCAGAAGGAGTATCATCAAGAGTAGTAATATTTATTATATTACTGGCAGAAGAAACATTTCCGGCAGCATCTTTTGCTTTAACATAGAAAGAATATGTTGTTGAAGCTGTCAGTCCTGTTACTGAGTATGATGTATTAGTTGTTGTAGCTAATAAGGAACTGTTTTTGTAAACATCATATCCTGTAAC
>JAUVJB010000281.1 GCA_030592465.1 Bacteroidota bacterium
GATGTTTCGGGACTCTTGATTTTTATCCGCCAGCTGGCGGATCGTAAGCCTTGTTCTTGACGTTTTCTTATCAAACACTTATATTTTAGGAATTTTCTTACAGACCCTAAATAATATATTAAACGTATGATTACAAACGAACAAATAAAAGCAATTGAAAAACGCATTGATGCGTTGAGGAGGTATCTTTGACATTGAAAGTAAAACTATTGAGATAGACGAAGAAGAACTTAAAACACAGTCTCCTGATTTTTGGGATGACCCAAAAGCAGCAGAAAAAAAATTAAAATATATAACCAACCTTAAAAATTGGACAACAGCTTATGAAGAAATCAATAATGAGTTTAGTGATTTAACTGTACTTATTGATTTTTTTAACCAAAAAGAAGCTAGCGAAGAAGAAGTTTATGAACAATATAACATTACTCTGAAACTAATTGAAGAATTAGAATTAAAAAATATGCTCCAAAAAAAAGAAGACAAATTTGGAGCCTTATTAAAAATTAATTCCGGAGCAGGCGGAACAGAGAGTTTAGATTGGACCGATATGCTGATGAGAATGTATATTCGTTGGGGTGAACGAAACAATTACAAGGTGAAACAGATTGATTACCAACAAGGTGATGAAGTTGGCGTAAAATCAGTAACTCTCGAATTTACAGGCGATTATGCTTATGGTTATTTAAAAAGCGAAAGCGGAGTTCATCGTTTAGTTCGTTTATCGCCATTTAATGCAAATAATAAAAGGCAAACAACATTTGCATCGGTTTTTGTTTCACCTGCTGTTGACGATACAATTGAAATTATTATTAATCCTGCGGATATAAGCTGGGACACATTTCGTTCAGGCGGTGCCGGCGGACAAAACGTAAACAAAGTTGAGACCGGTGTTAGAGTTCATCATCATCCAACAGGTATTATAATTGAAAATACAGAAACACGGTCTCAATTAAAGAACAAAGAAAATGCAATAAGACTTTTAAAATCACAGTTATATGAATTAGAACTGAGGAAAAAACAAGACGAAAGAGATAAAATTGAAGGAGAAAAAAAGAAAATTGAGTGGGGCTCGCAAATAAGAAGTTATGTTTTGCATCCTTATAAAATGATTAAAGATTTAAGAACTTCATATCAAACTTCTGATGTTCAATCAGTTTTAGATGGTGATTTGAATAATTTTATGAAGGCTTTTTTAATGGAATTTGGTGGTAAATAGTATCTATAAGAAAACTCATGGTATTTCATGGATGCAATAAAAAAATATTGAGTTTTCGAATTGTTAAATTGTTTAATTGTTCTATTGTTATCTTCCATATTACTTGTATTTTAGCAATTGAACAATCATTATCCGGCAGCTGCCGGATAATACCGCCATAGGAATTGTTTGATTTCATCAATTGAATGAAACGAAAATTGATGAAATTCTTATAATTATTTAGACTTTGCAATTCCTTAATCAATTGAGGTGATTTGCGATAGCAAATCGCTCAATTTGGCTTATATTTACAAACTTAAAATTGTTAATGAAAAAAATTGTTTTAATAATATATTTATTATTTGTGTCACTCAATATTTTTTCGCAATGCGATAATTCACTTATCGACCGTTGTCGCCAGAAAATTGGGAAAGCCACATATTTAAAACATTTTAAAGTTAGATTAGAAGAAGGTAAAAAAAAGAAACCACCTGAAAAAAAATATTCAATATTATTAAATAAAGGGAATCATTACAGATTTAATATTGAAAACGATATGGAAAAGCCGGGCAAAGCAGTTCTTAAACTTTGGAGCGATTATACCTTTTACGGCAGCTCTCTTGATAAATCTGACGGTTCAACCTATGAATATTTCGATTTCTTTTGCAGCAAAACAGGAGTCTATTATGTCTCATTATATTTTATAGATGCAAAAAAAGGCTGTGCTGTTGCAATTGTCTCATTAGTAGGGGGTTATAGTATGCACTAATGTTTAATTATATCTTTACAATCAAACATAATATTTATAAATCTTCTATTAAGAATATTTTAACGAATGAAGAACATTTTTAAACCTAATAATTTAAAATTCCTAATCTTATTATTTTTCTTAGGGTTTATTTTAATATATCATTTTTACGGTTATATGGGGCATTATGGATACGACGATATTCATTATGCTAAACTTGCAAAACAATTATCAGAAGGTCATCTCAACTTACTTACCGATCAATATGCTTACCGCTGGACAATTGTCGGATTAACAGCAATATCATATACATTATTTGGAATGAGCGACAATTCTTCTGCAATAATCCCAATATTAATAACTTTTATTACTTTATTGTTAGTCTATAAGTTTTCACACAAACAAAAGATTGGTGTTTTAATGCTTGCTCTTGCATTATTTAGTTTAAATAATCCGACAATTCTTTACTCTGATAAGTTAATGCCTGATATTTATGTGGCTTTATCAATATTTGCTTCAATCTTTATAATCTATTATTATAAATTCAAGTCAAATAAAAACAAAACTTTTCTTTATGCCCTATTATTATCTTTATCCCTATTTTTCGGATTTATTTCAAAAGGTACAATTATATTGTTTTTACCTGTTTTAATATATCTTTTTGTAATTGACATTATAAAAAAGAGAGATATTAAGTTCTGGATATTTTCTGCAACTATATCTTTATTTTTAATCATAATTTATTTTAGCATAATAAAAATATTGACAGGGAATGTTTTTCAAAGATTTGATGCTATTGCCATAAACAGTTATCTTAACCCCTGCAGCTATGATTTTTTGCCTGCCAAATTTCTTATTGAAAGAATTTCTTATAAATTGATATTGAATTTTATAAAGTCAAACATGTTTACTGCCTTTATATTTATAATACCTCTTTTCTTTTCTATAAAATTTAAAGATTTATTAAAGTTGTCTAATACTCATTCTTTTTTACTAGGTGTTTTTACAGTTTTATTTTTATCGTCAAATTTTATGACTATTTCATATACCAACTATGTGCCAATGAGTATTGATGCTCGTCATTATCTTTTTTTAATTCCTATTGCTTCGGTTATTGCAGCACCTGTTATTTATAATTATTTTAATACTAAAGAATATAAAAATTATATTTTAATAATTAGTTTGATAATTACATCCATTGCTTTGTTAAACAATTACAAATCAGCATATTCTACTTATTTGCCTATATCCATTTTAATATTTATCCGGTATTGCTTACCAACAAATATTAGTAAACGTAAAAATGTATTTCTATTTGCTGTTGTTGCTGTATTGTTTATAGCTCCTATTAATATGATAAAATATGCAACAAAATCAACAAAATATGATGTACAAAAAACTTTAATTAAAGACAAATTTTATAATATTGATAAAAAAAGCATAATAATCACAAATGATGTACAAAAACGATTTGGTGAGTATTATTTGGGATTTGACACAACACAAAACGCAAAATTTATTAAATA
>JAUVJB010000253.1 GCA_030592465.1 Bacteroidota bacterium
CAACAATCTTGTTAAAATATTCATTATCTTTAATAAAATTTGTGTTATCGAAATTGAAAAAAAATTTATTGCTGTCTAATGTATTTATTTTAGTATCTGATAAAAATATTGAATTATAACTTTGTGCCGATGCCGAACTGACAAATATCGTTATCTGAATGGATAAAAAAATTAAAAATTTAATTGTGTGTAGTATTACTTCTTGCATTAAGTTTGTAATTTATTGCAAGATGTAAAAATTGATTAAATAATCAAAGTTTTTTTTGATTTTCAAAATTTTAGAAATCTATAACCAATGTGTCTTTTTTGAAAAAACATTTATCCGCCAACTGACGGAATGAAAAAAGTTGCGACAGATTCACTGATTTTGAAAATTAAAAAATCTTATTAACAATATTTTTTTCAAACAGTTTAAAATTATAACTTCGCAGTAATAAATTTAAACTAAAAAGAAGAAAAATGTTTTCGGGAATAGTAGAAGAAACAGCAAAAGTAGTAGCAATAGAAAAAGAACAGGAAAATATTCATTTTACACTTGGATGTTCGTTTGTTAAGGAATTAAAAATTGACCAAAGCATATCTCACAATGGCGTTTGTTTAACTGTTGTTAAAAATGATGATAAAACTTATACGGTTACAGCCATGAAAGAGACTTTGATTAAATCGAATTTAGGTTTATTAAAAGTTGGTGATGAGGTAAATGTTGAGCGAAGCATGAAATCAGACGGCAGATTAGACGGTCATATTGTGCAGGGGCATGTTGACCAAACTGCTGTATGCATAAAAGTTGAAGAAGCACAAGGAAGCTGGTATTATACTTTTGAATATGATCCTGAAAAAGGTAATATCACTGTTGAAAAAGGTTCAATTTCTGTTAATGGTGTTAGTTTAACTGTTGTTAATTCTAAGGATAAATCTTTTCAAGTTGCTATTATCCCATTTACTTATGAACTCACAAATTTTCATGATTTTAAAAAAGGAACAGTAGTCAATCTTGAATTTGATATTCTCGGTAAATATATTGCAAAAATTATTAAGCAACAGTTTGGCACATAAGCTTTGTTTGGTAATTATTTGGTTTTGTTTATCACGCAAAGACGCACGGCAGTGCGTCTCTAATTTTTAACTTTCAACTTTCAATTTGGTATGCACACTAATTATAAATATTGTAACAGCTTAACTCAGTTTTCAAGGCTTAAAACGCATGTTGTAAATATAGGCAATATTCCACTTGGCGGCGATAATGCTATTCGCATTCAATCAATGACAAATACCAACACTTTAGACACTGAGGCAACAGTAAATCAGTCGATTGAGATAATTAATGCAGGAGCAGATTATGTGCGTTTTACTGCATGTGGAACAAAGGATGCCGAGAATTTAATAAATATTAAAAATGAGTTGCTTAAAAACGCTTATAATACACCTTTAATTGCGGATGTGCATTTCAACCCGAAAGCTGCCGATATTGCTGCAAAAGTTTTAGAAAAAGTACGTATTAATCCCGGTAATTATATTGATAAACGAGCAACATTTATTCAATTAGAATATACTGATGAAGAATATAAACAAGAATTAGAAAAAATACGCGAACGCTTTGTTCCTTTTTTAAATCTCTGTAAAGAGCATAAAACAGCTATTCGTATTGGCACAAATCATGGTTCGTTGTCAGACAGAATAATGAGCCGTTATGGTGATACGCCCAACGGAATGGTTGAGGCAACAATGGAATTTTTGCGTATTTGTGTTGATAATAATTTTTCGGATGTTGTTATTTCGTTAAAATCGAGCAACACAAGAGTAATGGTTCAAGCCTATCGCTTGTTAATTAACCGGATGTTGAAAGAAAACATGGATTTTCCTTTACACCTCGGTGTTACCGAAGCCGGTGAAGGCGAAGACGGACGAATAAAATCAGCAGTTGGCATTGGTGCTCTTCTTGCCGATGGTATTGGCGATACTATTAGAGTGTCGTTGACCGAACCATCTGAAAAGGAAATTCCTGTTGCAAAAAAAATTCTCGATTATTTTAAAAATAGAGAGACACACGATGAAATTAAACCCATTAATGAATTTGCAGTTAATCCATTTGAATATAACAAAAGAAAAACAATTGAAATAAAGAATATTGGGGCAGGCAATGTCCCTGTTGTAATTGCAGATTTGAGTAAGGAGAAGAATATATCATTTGAGCTTATTGAAAAATTAGGATTCTCGTATGATGACAAAAAAAATGATTGGCAAACAACAAATTTTTCTACCGAATATATTTATATTGCAGATAATAATATTGAAATAATTTTACCGGAAGGTTTAGAAGTTATTTGTGATATTAAGATATGGCAAAAACAATTAAATTATTATCCTTTATTTACAATTGATGAGTATCTTCATGCTAAAGAGAAATCAGAAATATTAAATTTTGTTGAAATTGATTTTGGTAATTTCGACAATAAAATTATTGAACTTGCAAAAAATGACAATTCATTAGTTTTTATTTTAACAACAAATAATTTAAACGGAGCAGCTGAACAACGAGCATTTTTTTATGAGTTAATAAATCAGAAAATTAATACACCTGTAATTATTAATCGCAGTTATTCGGAAGACAATATTGAAGATTTGCAATTAAAAAGTGCATGCGATACAGGAATTTTATTTATTGATGGTTTTGGCGATGGTATTTGTCTGACAAATAATAATAACATTGATTATAAGAAAGTTAATGAAACAGCATTTAATATTTTACAAGCAAGCAGAGTAAGAACGTCAAAAACAGAATATATTTCATGTCCTTCGTGTGGGCGAACACAGTTTAACATTGAAGAAGCTGTTGCAATTATTCGTAAACGAACATTTCATTTAAAAGGATTGAAAATTGGCATTATGGGTTGTATTGTAAATGGACCCGGTGAGATGGCTGATGCAGATTATGGATATGTAGGCTCAGGTAAAGATAAGATTACTCTTTATAAAGGCAAACAAGTTATTAAAAAAAATATCCCGACCGAAAATGCCGTTGACGAGTTAATTGCGTTAATTAAAGAAAATGGAGACTGGATTGACGAATAGTTTGTAACGTTTAAAGTTCATGTAAAAAACACACAGCTCTTTGCCAAAACAGCTCTTTCGGATTTGTAATCCGAAAGTATAAAGAAGAGAGTAAACAAAATTTTCGGATTACAAATCCGAAAGAGTAAAGGCATTTATTAAAAATCCCGAAAGGGATTTAATCAGAATAACCACAGGTGAAACCTGTGGCATTAAACTAATCACGTTAAAATCAATCCTAAAGGGATTGAATATAATAATTATTATGATTGTAAAGATGAATTACGTTTCGTCTCTACCAATAAGAATTTCAAATACCATAAATGATTGACAGAGAAACAGTAGATAAAATTTTTGATGCAATTGACATTGTTGATGTAATACAAGATTTTGTTACATTAAAAAAGCGTGGTGTGAATTATTTAGGATTGTGTCCTTTTCATAACGAAAAAACGCCATCGTTTACAGTGTCGCCGTCAAAAGGAATTTTTAAATGTTTTGGTTGTGGTAAGGGAGGTAACGCTGTTTCTTTTATTATGGAACATGAAAATCTTTCATATTACGAAGCATTAAAATTTCTTGCCAAAAAATATCACATTGAGATTATCGAGAAAGAGTTGACAAATGAGGATATTGAGAAAAAAAATCAGATTGAGAGTTCTTTAATTGTTACTTCGTATGCACAAAAATATTTTTCCGACACTTTGTTTAACACAGAGGAAGGTAAAAATGTAGGATTGAGTTATTTTAAAGAAAGAGGTTTTAGAGAACCGATTATTAATAAATTTCAACTCGGATATTGTTTAAATAATAAAGATGCTTTTACCAAAGAGGCTATACATAAAGGTTATAAGGCTGAGTATCTGGAAAGTACAGGATTAACAATAAAAAAAGAAAATAGAGTATTTGACAGATTTAATGACCGTATTATTTTCCCGATACACAATTTGATGGGACGGTCAATTGCTTTTGGTGCACGAACATTACGAAACGATAAGAAAATAGCTAAGTATCTGAATTCGCCGGAATCTGAAATTTATCATAAGAGTAAAGTTTTATACGGCATGTTTTTTGCAAAAAAATCAATCAGTCAAAACAATAAATGTTACCTTGTTGAAGGTTATACCGATGTGTTATCTATGCACCAGTCGGGAATTGAAAATGTTGTTGCTTCATCAGGCACATCATTAACCACTGACCAAATTCGTTTAATAAATAGATTTACAAATAATATTACCATTA
>JAUVJB010000084.1 GCA_030592465.1 Bacteroidota bacterium
GATATAATTCAATATTATAGGGAATTAAGAGATTATGAAGCGCTCCTAAATAACCAATAGCTGATCCAAAAATTAAATATGCTGTTTTTGTTTTTTCCAAGTTGACTATTGTAGAAATATATTTTTTAATTAAAAAATAAAAATCATTATTTATTTGGCATATTTTTTTAAATTATAACAATAGCAACTTCTCCTGCATATTATTAATTAAATGAATAATTTTTTTAATTAAATAATAAAAACACCTTTAAAAAACAAAAACCTACGATAGTTTTTTAACTAAGATTATCTAACTCGACCCTTCCTGATAGGGATTTGTCTTTTAATTTAATATGCAGTCGCCTGTTGACATGCTGAATCAGAGCAGGACATTTGACAAATAAGCTACATCTTATCTCCGTATTGTTTTAAAAATTATATCGTGTAATTTTAGGGTACAACACCCGAACCACAAACCCATTATATAAAAAAACCGCTAAACCAAATTGACTGCCCAATCTGAAATAACGGTTTTTTGGCTTATATGGGTTCGGAGAAAAGATATAAGCAAAAATCTTTATAAATCAGACAGTTAATTTAATTTCACGATACAAAAATAAACATAATATTTGAATAAAAAAAATTATTTAGTGTTTTTTTTACGTATCAAAAATTCGAGGTTGATGACACACAAAATATTCACCATCAGAAATTTTTTTGTAGCTATTATATTGCATTAATTGCTTAATGAACCACCAATCATGACCATATCCATCCAACCCATTCCAACTTACATTCAAATTTCTTTTATGACAAATAGATGAAGTTCCTGCAATACCGCAACCTAATTTAACTATTTTTTTTGTAGCTTCTACTTTATTTGTATCTCTGCGCATGGCATAGAGTGTTTCATTGAAATAAACCCAATCGTTATTATCTAAACCAGCTTTAATGATGCTTAAATGATTTTTGCCATAAAAATCATCATTATCAAGATAAATTATATATTTTCCTGTGGCATGTTCGATTCCCTTCTGTCTAACAACTCCGGCAAACAAATTTTGTTTAGGAATTTTTAAGCATTTAATATTTTTATGATGCGAAAATTCCTGATATAATTTTACTGTTTTATCACAACCATCAGAAATAATAATTAATTCCCAATCTTTATAAGTTTGCGCCAACACACTATTTATGGCACGTCTCATTTTTGCAGGTCTGTTTTTAGCAGCGTTAAGATAATCACCTAAATAAGAGGGCATAATAATTGAAAATACATATTTATTATTTTCTATCTTATTATAATTAGGTTTTTGAGCATAAGTTATATTCATTTGCTCACGCTTAGTGAGTGTTTTAAGCGTTTTATTTTCTAAGTGTGTTACAACGCTGTTATAGGCAAGTAAGTGTTTTATTCCTTCCTTCCTTATCTGACTAATATAAATATTGTCTGAATACCAAAAATTTACACTTTCATTAAGTTTTCCTATTTTTTTTAATACGCTTTTATGAATTAAAATACACCATCCCGCAACCTGATTTCTTATCTCATATCCTATATTTACATCTTGATTAGATTTTTCAAAAGACGAAGGACAAAAAGGAGAGCCTGATAAAGCATCATTTTCTTTCATCGCTTTTATTAGCTCTGAAGCCCAATTTTCATGAAAAACTAAGTCGTTATTACAAAAACAAATGTAAGTATGAGTTGCAAATTTTAATCCATAATTAATACATTTATTATAATTGAATTTTTCTTCAGTAAAATAAACAACTTTTGCACCGATGTATTTTTGAGATTTATTAAAAGTTTCTACAACAATAATATTAAAGTCGTGTTTAGTTTCAGAACTTAAACACGAGCTTATTGCTTCCTGCGTCATCCCTTTTAATGTTTCCGAATTTGAAGCTGATATAATTATAACGTCAATTATCATATTAATATTTTTTAAGTGTATAATAAATTTCCATAAACTTGCTTTTCAATTTTAGCCCAAAATGGGCAATCAATATACATTTGTTTTATTTCTTTTTCATTAAAATATTTTTCAAATTTATTATAATGACCTTGACCGTAAAAAGCGTTCTTTATTTTTCTTTTTTGATCGTCTAAAATGTTAATATATTTTCCGAAAACTGATATAAAGTCTTCGTTTAAATATTCCATTCTAATAAAATCAGTTATCGGTTTATCAAAATAGCTTTTTAAATATTCATCAATATTTCTGCTAATTATTTTATCTTGTGCTTTACCGAACTCTCTATCTAAAATAGTCCCTTTATAATAATTATCTTTTTTATACTCAATATTTGTGCATCTTTCACTAAACCATAAAAAACTTACAACCCATTCAGGAAGTCTGCGGATATTTAAAATTCTTATATCAGGAACTATTACCCCTTTTTCAGACTTAACTTTAAAAGTATCGTGCTTTTCATGTTTAAATTCGCTATCTGCATAAACTATATTTTCTTTAAAAAGATTTTCAAATAATCGACCAATTGTTGTTCCTCCTGTTTTCTGAAAATGCCCCCAGGCAAATTTATTTGTTATTATCATGGCTTATGGATTATTGGTTTTAATTTTTTAATTACTGGATCTTTTTCTTTAATTACTCTGTTGTCAAAATTTGTCTTGACAATTCGTGGCTGATGGTTTCCTGCATTGTGAGTAAATCTGGCATCTATATCAATTACAGCATAAGATAAAACGTGAATTTCATCACCTTTTTTAAAATGTAGTGCAGCCCCTCCATTCAAACAGACCTCCCCCGAACCTTTACGACCCGCAATTACATAAGTTGTAATTCTATGGTCATTACTGCAACCATTAATATCTACTTTTTCAAATGGAAATAAAGCAGCAGCTTGCATTAAATCGGGGTCAAGTGTTATACTACCTTCGTAATTTACTTGAGCATCAGTTACTCTTACTTTAGCTAATTTTGATTTTAAAATTTCTATTTGCATAATAAAAATTATTATGCAATTTTATAACGGGATTGCCACCCTTAACTTTTTAACATTTTTTTCAATGATTCACTATATTTTTTAATTACTTGTTCGGGATTTTCTATTGTTTTAAATAAAGAATTACCGGGAGTTTTTCCAGCATCAGTTATATAAATCTTGCCATCACAATTGTCCCGCAATATATCCAACTCTCCATATTCTAATTTAATTTGTTTGGCAAATTCTTTTACTTTTATAATTTCATCTGCCGTTAAATAATCTTCCGTATTAACTATTTCACATTTAACACAATTATCCGCAACGATAAATTTAGGAATTTTGTATTTAATTATCAAAAATGGAATTTTGTCTTTAAATACAGGAACTCTAATATCGTGTAATAAATAAGTATTATCGTGTTTTATAGGTGTTCTTGTATCAATTAATTTCTGATAAATATATCCTTTTTCTTTTTCTTCTGTTGATTTTACAATTATTCCATCATGTTGTCCTTGCTGGTTTGATTTTTTTAAACAATTTACATTTGAATTATCTACAAACGTACTATAACCTAACACTTCTTTGTGTATTTCGTTTATAAATATTTTGCTCAAATCAAAACAATCACAATTTACAGTTTTCCTTCCCTGTGCTTTTAATTCATTTAGTTTGCCATTTGGAGCGTGTCGTCCTGCAAATTGCCATAGGAAAGCAACATCCCAATCATCCTGCCAATTATAAGTATACCCCCATCCTAAATAGTCAATCATGTTGCCTATTTTATAGCCCTTACCTTCGATTCCGTTTTGTGGACAAAATAGTATTTTCATGTCTTTATTTGATTATTCAACAATTCCCGAAGTCTATTATAATTCAAATACACATCTTCGCCTTTTTTCAATCTACTTAATTCATCTTCTGATATTCCTAATGTCTTATAAAAAATTAAATCATTTTTTTGTATTTCCTCAAGATTTTCTAAAAAAAAGCTATCGCTACTATTTTTATTTTTGATTCTTACAGCATCTACATCTCTTGTAGCGTAATGTATTATTCCAAAAGTACCAAAAATAATATCTCTTTCACAATTTAATTTAAAAAAAATATTAAAAGCAGATGAGGTTATGTCCCATATAGCATAAACCTTAACTGAATATTTATTTCTACTATCTACCTCGTTAATATAATTAATCAAAAGCTCTCCATATATTGCCTCTCCTCCAATGGATTCAAAATAAATAACAAAATGCTGTTCGCCTTTTTCTATTTTTTCTTCCATCAAATCTATAAAATCCGAAATTGTTTTTTGATTTATTTCATTACAAAATAATAGTGTTCTCATGTTTTATAATGCCTTAATTTTCTAATCTGTTTAATTAATTTATAATTTCCTAAATACTTATCACAATAAGCCTTTTCAATTTCTCTTTCACAATCGTGTACAAAGATATGAGTGTTGCAATTTCTACTTGCCAACATAGAAGCCATATAAATACTTTGCATACGTCCATTTACATTACCAACTGGAGCATCAACAAAAATAATATTCCATGCAATATCTTTAATCCCAAAAGGCAGCTCCATTTTTAATTGTTCTGGTTTATCTAATAAATCCCTCCATTGTTGAGACCTTGCCGTATAATCTACTTTTAGAATATCGTAGTCCTTTTTTTTAAAATTATCAATCCAATTTTGATTATGTTCTAAAAATGTAGTTTTGCCTTTATTTACAGAAACCCAAATCTTTGTGTCAGCACCGCAACCAAATACAAGCATGTTGTATTTCTTCCCTGTAACGAAATTAATCATATACAATATTTCCTCTTTGCAAAGTTGTGTATAATCGGTTTCTTTTATATAATCGTCAATCATTTCTTATTTTATTAGATAAATTGATAATTTCATTATAATGTAGATAAAAATAAGAATACCAAAAATATTAATAATAATATTATTCATATCAGCCTCTCCAATTTTGATTACTTGTACAAGTTCGACCTCCGCCGATATGTTTAACATATCCATCAGTCAGCCATGCGGTTCTAAAGCCCTTATCAACATAATACTGACCAATCTCACACTCCTTGCCGATTTCTGTATAGGGTTTGTCATAATCACTCATGCGTGCCAGATGTGGATTAAAACTAAAGCCACTCATACCTCTTTGAAGCTCGACCAACCTATATTTAACTCCATTAACTTCATGTATTTCTTCCTCAAAATTATGTCCAACCCCATCACTTTTAGGACGTATCCAAACTTGCATAATCTTAGGCTTGGCTTCTAAAATAGTCATTGACTTTTCAATAAAACCCTCTTTTGTAAATCCCCAATCATCTTCGCAGTGAAAGACGTAAGGAGTTTTTACATGGCTCATTAATATATCAATAGATTTTGCTTGTCCTATTTTACTGCCTTTTAATACAAATGTTGTAATTCTTAAATTATTTTTTATAATTAAATGACTTATTTCTTCAGGGGTTATGAGATTGGAATCGTCCCTGATAATATATTCTTTAATAGGGTAAGTGTTAAATTTATTAAAACTAATTAAAGTTTTTTCTAATAAATCTAATCTATTACAACTTGTTATGATTAATGTTACTTCTTTTTTCATATGGTTTTATTAAATTTTCTTCTATTACTATTTTTTTTAATAGTTCTATATTTAATATAATTTTTTCTATTTCAAATTTAATATTAATAACTGATAATGCGATGTTAGTTGTTATTGTTTTATGTTTTAGCATTTCTTTGTTTTGTTTGCTTTAACCAATCATTAAACATTTTTTCACTATTATTATAATTTTCTGCAAAATTAATTACATCTTCTATTTCTGTCTTGTTTTTTTTCATTATACCCAAGTTAAATATTTATCACTATAAGAGCCGTTACCATGTACTATAGCAGGCTTACTTCCATCTCTCCAGAAAAATTCTTTATCCTTTTTAACGATATTACCTTTGTCAATATTAGCGTAAAGAGTTCCAAATAACGATTTGCAGTCCTTATGATTTTGCCCTTGCAACCAAACATTGAACAATGGCTGGTTTAACTGTCCTTTGTATTGCTTAACTTTTTCTTTGTAAAACTCTATCAAAGATACAAAAAATTTGCCTTTCATTGCAAAAGTTCCCGAACAAAATACAGTTTTATTTAATAATTGTTGAAATTCTTTTTGTTTTAAAATCTCTGTATAGTAGGTATTTTCACGCCATAATTCACCCTCTGAACTAACAAGTATGTCGGCATCAAATTTATTCAAGTCAGGTATATCCGCTTGAAAAATCACATCGTACATATCCGTGAATATATACCAACGGTCAAGGTCGGGAAAATTAAACTCAAAATATTTATTGATGTGTCCCGGGTAACTTTTATTAATTTTTATATGAGAATTTGGAATATGTGGAGTAAAACTTGTTATCTGCAAATCGGCACTCTTTACATATTTTAAACAAGAATTTATATATCTGTCAATACGTCTGTCATATCCTGCTGAACATATTATTAATGGTCTCATTTTATTTTTTTCATTGAAAACTTTTGTTATTTTTTATAAATCAGTCATATTTATTCATCAAAGGTTTAATTACCAAATATACAATATAACTCAATATACTACAAGAAAATCCATAATTTAATAGTTCTAATTCTAATTGTTGTACCTCAACAAATCCCACAATCATTCCTGCCCAAAATCCGAAACACATCGGACATTGAAATAAATACCATTTCTGCAACCATTTAAAGAGATGTGATTGAGTTACAATAAAAGTTAGCCCTATTCCTGACAAAATAGTTAGCATCCAGTTTTGCACCTCGCAACTGCCGGTAGCATCCATTTTGTTATTGTTTTATGTTTTAGCATTTAAAACTCCCCCTGCTCATTAGTTTTTATCATTTCAATTAACGAATTTATCCGATGTTTTAAGCAATGACTATCCTTTATAAAATTCTGACTATCGTCTAAATAAAAACCGTAATTCTTAGTATCTAAAAGAAAATCTATATGTTTTTTTAATATTTCAAAATCTTTATAAACAGTTACAAAATTTGATAAATTTTTAATCTTTAGCATATCTGAAACGACATCGGTAATTAAATGACTTCCATAACCCAATGCCTCAAATACCCTAAAATTCAAATCGTCCCGTAATGAATGATTAAAACTTATTTTAGAATTATTCATTATTGAGGACATATTTTTATAGTCAGTTACACAATGAAATTGGTCTCCATATTCTTTTTTAAGAAAATCCAAGTACTTTCTTCTTTCCTCGAAAAAATGAGGCTTAAAATTACCAACAAAACTAATATCATATTTTTTTTCTTTTTTAATGGGTAATATTTGAGCAGGAAAATATAAAGGTAGCCACTTAACTGGAATATCTATTTGCTCTTGAAGTTTCGAAACATGGTTACTTATTGCACAAAATACAAAGTCAAAATAACGTGAATATCTTACATATCTCTCAAAATTCATGTGAGTATCAATAGCCCAAAATACTTTTTTATATTCAGGTAAAGCTAAATAGAGTTTGTCATAAAAGGCTTTGCTATCGTTAAATTCACGCTCTATGATATAATCGGGGTTAAACTCTTTAATTTTTTTAACTGCTTGAACCAATCCACATTTATCAATTTCATCAATATCGGTTATATAAACATTAGGGTCAATATTAATATTTCTTTCATAAGATAAATATACTATTTTCATGCTTTTTATTTTAAAAGGGTCCTATATAATTTTATAAAAAAGTGGTGTAGGCGTTGCTACTGGACGCCTTGTTTTTAACCTTCACCGAATTCTCAATTATAAATAATTGTACGCAACGACAAACTCCCTGACCCTTTGCAGCAAAGAGGTTCACCACTTTTTAATTTTAATAATAATAATCCTTTTCTCTATTCATACAAAAATTTAATTCAAAATCAATATTAAAACTATCATTATACAGGCTTCCCGAAACTACCCCCTCTATCATATCCCACACCTTGCCATATTTTGTAATTTCACCTGTCATATTGCCATCTATAAAGCCGGTTTCATTATAAACATCGGGAAGAAATGTATAAAAATAATTAAAAAAACCTTCATCACAACTATCGTATTCAAAAGTACATTCAAATACTCCTATTGTATCAATAGGCATATAACATTGAATTCTATGAGACATATAATCACCAATATCTAATTTTAATATTGTAAAATTATTAACTGCATCTTTATAAATATCATCAAAGGTGCTGAATGTGTAAACAATTGTATCTGTTATATCTCCACTTATAATCAATGTAGCCTTTTCTTCCTTATTATTATATTGAGGGATATCAGGTATTTTTTTTATAGCTGGCATAATAGTATCTTTTTTACAACCCAATATAAAAATTAGGCTTAATATAATTATTAATTTTTTCATAGTTTTTTATTTAATTTAATTAATTTATCATTAGTAAATTCTTCTAATATAAATTCAATGTAATATTTTAATTTTAAAGGCGGGGTATATTTAGCAGCTCTTTCTTCTAAAGCCTTTTTGACCTTTGGCTTTAAATCAATATTCTTTCTTAACTTTTTACTCATAAACTTTAATTTAAAAATACAAATATACAAAGTGTATATTTAATATACAAATATTTTTAATGTTTTTATTTTATTTTAAAGCATAAAAAAAGCCTCTGAAAATTCAGAGGCTCTTTTGACAAACAAAAAAACCGAGCAAAAGTTTTAATTATCTGATTTTAAGAATTTAATAGCCCATACTTGAATATTGGAGTTTCATTTGCTGTTGATAGTGGTGCTTTGGTAACTGCAAAGGTTAAACTTAATTCGTGTGTTTCAACTAAATCTTGTTTACTTCCACCATCTGCGGTTGTGTCAGAACATGCGGTTTTCTTAAATAATTGCATGTCTAACCCCGGATATACTAAAGATTGGTAAGTACCCCATTCGCTATCACCTTCTTTTCTGCCATCACGATTAAGCTGTGATGTCCAATCAAGAATAGCTACCCCATGAACAGGAATTAAATAATGCAAATGACCATAATATCCACTTGGCAGAATTGCGTCACTTGTATAACTATCAAACCCTTTAAATTGAAATTCTGTATTAGCAGAATTAGCAGCTCCCTGAGCTTGATAGTAGGCTTGCTCTGCAGTCCATTGTGAATCGTGAATTTCCATTATCTGACCCTTATACTTATTTGTTTTCATGTCAGCACGTGCTAAATTATAAAAACGATTCATATTTGCGTTAGCAACTTGAACAATATCAACGCCTCCGCCAACCCATGTGTTTCTTGAATTAACAGTATTTAAGGCATTAACACCTGTACGGTTGGCTTCACAATAAGCCATTAAATAAGTTTCAACATCATCTAATATAGATATCTCTGCGTTATAAAAATCATTTGCAGTGGCTTTTAAACGAGCTACTTCATTATTATAGAAGCGCTTATGTTGAACCTCAACATTTGCAGTATAAGTAATCCATGTCAAATCAACCATCCCGCTACCTGATGATGTCCCAGAAGGATTACAACTTAAAGACGTACCAATTGGAAATGTCTTATTTTTCATATATATTGCAGAAGTTGTTTGTAAGGCAGACTTCCTTATCTGGTCAAGATTAGGAATAGTAAAATCACGCCTAAACATAAAAGCATCCATAGCTCCATACATTTGATGACGTAACTCAAAGGCATTTGCTTCATCTTTAATAAATGCCCTAACCGATTGAAGATTTGTACTTGAATATGGATTTGCAGACAATAACAAATGATTTTTTGCCATGAAGTTTTCAATCAAGAAACCAAACCATATCCATAATATTCTAAATTCTAATTTTATTTTTTTCATTTTAATTAAGTTTTAAGTTAATAATAAATTAATTTCTCATTATATAATGAGTAACACTACCTTGATGTATCACTTGTTTTTTTAACGAGAAATCACTAAACTCAAAACTTAACCCTTTAATAATCTACTTTATTTCAGGATTCTTTTTTACAACTTCTTGATAAAGAGCGTCAGCATCTTTAGAATTTGGCTGTATATTTTTATCATTACAATAATTATGGAAATCTTCCATAGTCTTTATTCCACTTGTTCCAGAAAAACCTCCAGTTGAACTTCCTCCACCTCTGCCACCTTTATTTTCGGGTTCAAGTTTTACATAATTTTCTTTTGCAAAACTCAACATTATCTCGTCTGCCGTGAGTGGGTTTTTTATTCCATCAACCATTTTTTCTTTTGTTTCTTTATTAATTAATACAGGAGCTCCATTCTCATCATATTCTGTATCAAAAGAATTTTTAAAGAGATGTACTAAATTAGCTTTTTGTTTTGATAAATATTTTTGCTTGTCATCTTCACCTTCGATATGTTCGGTATCAAAAGGAATAGAACTTGCTGCTTTATTATAAAAAGAATCTTTCTTCCGGTTTGTATCCGCAATATCCCTATCCTTTATTTGTTTGTCAAAATCTTCCTTCTGATCCTTCAGGTTTACCTTTAAATCGTCTCTGTCTTTAATATAACCATCCATTTTTTCTTGCAATTCTTTAACAACTTCACTCTCACCTCCATCTATCTGTTTTTGTAATGCTTCAATTTTACTTTCATATCCCTTGTCAAGTTTTTTTGTAGCAGCATCAAAAAACTGTGTCCAAGTAGTATTTTCATAATCAAAGCCATGTTTTTCAAATTTACTATAATCAGCGAAAATCTTATGAATTTCATTTAAGGATTTCATTGTCATTTCTCTCTCTGCTACCTTACCTTCCTCATACTTTGTTTTCCCGACATCGTTTTCGATATTTTCTTCAAACTCTTTTTTTTGTTCATCTGTCAAGAAGTGTTTTACTTCTGATTTAATTTCAAAATCGACTTCATTTTTGTCGGTTACTGCTTTTTCAAATCCATCTAAATCTATTTGTAATTTAGTGGCAATTGCTTCTATAACACTTTTTTTAATCATTTTACTTTGATTTACGTAATTACTTTGGCTCTTTTATCGGCAGCCTAAACTCTCCTTATGATAATTCTTTAATTTGTTCCTTTGCTAATTTTACAATTGTTTTTCTTGGGTCGTTCAAAAATAGTTTAAGTTCATCAATTGTAAAACCTTCGAGATTTTCAGTAAATATTTTTACCGACCTTCCCTTTTTCTCCAATGCTTTAGGCATTTCAGGCTGATCTTGAATGCCTACATGTTTTGGCACGGGAGGAATAATTTTTACATCAACATCCACAGCCTTGCCTTTAGGAATTTCATCATGATATTTAATAAACTTAAATTTTGGGTCATTGAATTTCTTGATTTGCTCCCAATGTTGTTCTGTAAAATGTTTAGGAATTGGATTTCCTTTTTCATCCAATCTTAACGAACCGTTATTATTCAGCACGTGTGCTATTACTGTCCTCATAATTTATTTGTTTTTGGTTAATATATTCAATTAATTTTTTATTTATTTTTTCATCAGTAGACATTATAATAGGCTCTACCTCTCTTTCATAACGCTTTATTAATTCATCAAAATAAAGTTTTATATAAAAATCTTGCCCCGAAATACCCAAATCTTTTAATTCTTTAATCGTTTGATGCAAAAATGGTTCAATACC
>JAUVJB010000292.1 GCA_030592465.1 Bacteroidota bacterium
AATTAATGCAACAGGGTCTTTATCAATAATATCATCTAATAATAAATATTTATAAAACGCTTTTATACCTGATAATATTCTTGCTTGTGAACGAGGACTCATACATAATTCGTTAACCCAATCAATAAATTGTTTAATATGAGTAAAAGTAACTTCAACAGGCGAGATTTTGTAATTAAAATAATTTAAACATTGAACAAATTTTTCAATATCATGAATATATGCATCAATAGAATTTTCTGAAAGTGATTTTTCTAATCTTAAATAAGATTTAAAGTCATTTATTGATGTTTCCCATGTAGCCATACGTAAAGGTAATAATTGTTTTTTATTATTATTAAACAATCATAAAAAAAATTTAAATTTTGTTATTTATTTCATTATGATTTTTTTTACCACAGAGAAACTCTGTGAAATAACTCGGTGGTTATACCCCACATTATTAATCTTTTTATTCCGAACTTGAAACTTTTTACATTAAAATTTGTTAATAGACCAATAGCGCAAGCGTCTCCCTAGAATCCGCATGTTATTGTTGAAAAAAACTGTAAAACTTTATTATCTAAAGCTTTACAGTTTTAGTATTTTCACCTAATTTGGTGTTGACTAAAAAATACCGATATGAAAGTACTAAATAGTTCGCCAATTTCCTCATTTGGAGGAATAAATTTTGTTTTAAGGGAATTTAATCAGCTAGGTATCAACAACTTAATAAGGCATTCATTACCAAAATTACCATCGCAATCTAAGTATAAATGGGAAGATATTTTATATAGTTACTGGTCAATTCTTATGTGTGGTGGTGATTGTGCTGAAGATATTTCAACAAATCTTAGATATAGTTTCAAAAACAATCCTTTTCTTAAAGCTCCTAGTCCTGACAGATTGCTTTCAAGATTAAAAGACTTGTCGGCTCCTTCAAAAAAATTTAAAAAGAATAGATGCCGTATCTTTAATGAATTTAGTTTAAATCCAAAACTGAACAATTTAAATATCAGGATTTTAAAAAAAACAAACACAATTAATAAAAAAGAAATTGTTTTAGATTATGACAACACATATATTTTTTCCAACAAGAAGGATGCTAAAATGAGCTACCATAGGAAAAAAGGTTATTGTCCAGGTGTTGGAATAATAGGAAATAATATAGTATACATTGAAAACAGAAATGGAAATTGTGCTCCTCATACCTTGCAGAATGAAACAATTGAACGAATGTTAAAATTATTGAAGTCACAAGATATAAAAATTGATATCTTTAGAGCTGACAGTGCTTCATATCAATTTGCAAACATTACAACAATAGCAAAATATGTTGACAAGTTTTACATAAAAGCAAGAATGAATGATGCTATAAGTAATGCAATTAAATCAATTACAAATTGGTCTGAAATACAAATTGATGACAAAATCATGTACAGAGGTTCTGTTATTTTTATTCCCTTTAAACGAGCAGCAGAAAAAGCAAAGCAAAAAGAACTCCTCAAGGAATATAGATTAGTTGTTACAAAAGAAAGAAGAAGGGATGGACAAATGAACCTTTTTACAGGTGAGGCGTGTGTCTATAGTGCAATACTCACAAATGAATATAACAAATCAGAAGAAGAAATAGCTCGTTTTTATAATCAAAGAGGTAAACAAGAACGAGAATTTGACATTTTAAAAAATGATTTTGGATGGAATAAGATGCCTTTTTCCAAATTGGAACAAAATACAGTATTCCTTATAATAACTGCAATTTGTCGCAATATATATAACTATATTATTAGAAAATTTTCGAAAATATATAAATTTTTATCACCACATTTTAGGATAAAAAAATTCATTTTCCGTTTTATTTGTATCCCTGCAAAATGGATAAAATCTGGCAGAACACCCAAGCTGCGTATTTATGGAAATATAGCTTTTAAAACATAGCTTAAAAAACAATTAGCTTACTATAAGAACATAATAATTATTTGACTAATAGGATTATTAATTACTAAAGAGTTCTTTATTGACTATAATTGATTTTTTTTTATTTATAGGGAGTTTAACACAAAATATTTACATAAATAATCCAGGAAAAAAAATATTATTAGATTTTAACGTAAAAAATCAATATTATTGGGGATAAATTTGAGACATGCGGATTCTAGGGAGACGCTTGCGCTACTGGGGGAAAAATATGACATATCTTCAAGATATGTCATATTTGTTTTTTTGTTTAAATAATAGGTGTTTCAGTCTATCAATGTAAAGAAAAAAACTTCAATATAATTTTTTTATTAAAAACTTTTTAATAACTTTATTCTCTTTTTCTCATTAAAAATGTTATAAAAAAACGAATATGTTTTTTTGCAATACACTAAAGGTTTTTATTATTTAACTATGTAACAACAATTTAATCTATTTATTAACTAAAAAATTTTACTTATGAAAAAATTTAATTATTGGAAAACAAAAATCACAGTGTTTATTCTCGGATTTTTGATGATAATGTTTTTTGGACAGTTTTCTTATAGCCAAACTACTTTAATTCCCGGCGATATAGCAATAATTGGAGCAAATTATGATAATCCTGACGAATTTGCTTTTGTTGCTTTTGTTGATATTGCTGATACTACTATTAATTTTACAGATAATGGTTGGCTCGCTGCAGGAGGGTTCAGAGGAGGAGAAGGTACTGTTACATGGACTGCTCCCGGTGGTGGTATAACAAAAGGTACAGTTATTACTATTAATAATGATGGGGGATGGGCTACATCCTCAGGTTCTGTTGCTGCAACCGGAAGTATTTTTTTTTCCGGTTCTGGCGACCAAATAATTGCATATCAAGGCTCAGAAGTTGTTCCATCATTAATATTTGCTTTTAATAGCGAGGGTACCGGTTGGCAAGCTGATGCAACTTCATCTAACACATCAGCCTTACCTACAGGATTAACTGATGGTACTAATGCTATTGCTTTAAATGAAATTGACAATGCTATTTATGATGAATCAACAACTACCGGTACACAAGCTGAATTATTAGCTGCAATTTGTAATATTGCAAATTGGTCTGGTGATAATACAGTATTACAAACTATGCCAAACGGACCTTATACTGTTACTACAGGTTCATCAGTTGATGCCCCAACCTCTTTCACAGCAACAGCATCAAGTCAGATACAAATTGACCTTAGCTGGTTGCAAAATACTGATACTGACCCCGTTATGATTGTGTATAACGAAACAGGTGCTTTTACCGACCCT
>JAUVJB010000251.1 GCA_030592465.1 Bacteroidota bacterium
AAAAAAATCATCACTTAAAATTTGTTCGTTAGTAAACTCAAAAGGAGAGAAGTGTAATTTATGAAACCTGCCCTTAATTGTCTTATTTGCTTTTATGCAGCAAGTCCTTGGTTTTTCACTATTTGCACTAATCATTGCTTTACGGTAATAATCAACAACAAAAGTTACTTTTACAGGATAAGAATTTGTATTCTCAATTTTAAGTATTAGCCTTAAAGGACTTTTTTTATTTAAAAAATTTGAATGGCTGTATTTATAATAAAATATTACGCCTTTTTCATCCTGAAATTTTTGATATTTATTTTTTGATTGAGAAAAGCTGTTTGAAACAACAACTAATAAAATAAAAGTACTGATTAATAATTTTTTCATATGCTTGTTTTTTTTAATAATATAAAAGACAAAAATAAAAAATAAAGTCTATAATATTTATAACGAAAAAAAGTCAGAATTAATACTAAGCAAACAACTTTTTAAGAAAAAATTTAGTTTTTTAAATTAAAATTGTACATTTACAATAAATTAAATGTAGAACTATGATTGATAAATACATAATTGAACTTCTAAAAACTCATACACGAGTTATTATACCTGATTTTGGTGCATTTATTGTAAAAATTACAGAAGCTATTGACGGTGGAGAAGCTAAAAGAACTATCAGTTTTAATGATTTTTTAAAATTTAATGATGGTGTTTTAACTAATTATATCATTAAAACCGAAAATATTAGTAAAACTGAAGCTGTTAAAAAGATTAAAGAATATATTAAGAGTATTGAACAAGAATTAAAAAAAAGCAATACATATAAAATTGAAGGTCTTGGAGACTTGAGCAAAGATAGTCATGGGGGTATAATTTTTACTACTTCTGGTGAGAAGATAGAGAAAACGGAAGCTGAAAAAGTAGAGAAAAAAGTTGAAGCGAAACAACCTGAAAAGAAACAACCTGAAACAGTTAAAAAAGACGAAATTAAAAAGGTTGAGCAAAAAAAAGAAGAGCCAAAGAAAGAGCCTGTATTAAAAAAAGAAACAATTACTAAAACTACAACTAAAATAGAAAAAAAACCTGTTGTTGCTCAGAAGAAACAAGTCCCAAAATCTTCAAAAAAGATAAACGTTTTAGTACCTGTTATTATAATTGTTGTTCTTGTTGCAGCAATCATTTGGTCATTGTTTTATTTTGATGTTATTGAAAATATCAACAAAAAATATTTTGCAAAGACTGAAAAGGAAATTGTTAAAGTTGAGAAACAGAAGCCTCAAAAAACAATTAAAAATATTATAGATACTAAGAAAACTAAAGATACGACAAAAAGCAGCAAAGAAGTAAAAGAGGCAGAAACTAAAATAGTTAAAACAAAAGCAGAACCAAGTAAAAAAATTAAGCATGTTGCTAAAAAACAAACGAAGAAAGTACAAAAAACCAATGTGCGAAAATATTATGTTGTAGCAGGTAGTTTTAGAATTGAAACAAATGCAAAAAATTTTATTAATGAGCTGACTTCAAAAGGTTTCACGCCTGAATATATTGGCGAACGAAATGGATTTTTTACCGTTTGTTACTCTTCTTTTGATAGTGAGAGAGAAGCTTATAATGAGCTTGAAAGAATGAAAAATCAACAAATTCAATGTTGGGTATTACATTATTAAAAATTTTATAATTATATTATTACAAATATCTCGATAGCTTTATGTATCGAGATATTTTTTTTTATTTACAGCTTAATTAGATTTATTTTTATTAAATTACCTTTGTAAAAAAATCAACACAGATGCATAATATAAAATTACTAAAGGAGAAAAAAACTAAAGTTTTAACTTTGCAAGCATGGATATTAATAATTTTACTTTTTTTTAATTTTATCATTATTTTAAAATATAATATTTACCCTTTTTTATCAACAAATAAACCTGTTAAAGCTGAAATATTAGTTGTTGAAGGATGGCTGCCCGATTATGCTTTTAAAGATGCTGTAAGTGAGTATAATTCAAATGATTATAAGTTTATTGTAACAAGTGGAGGACCATTGATAAAAGGTTATTATTTATCTAATTATAAAACTTATGCACGTCTCGGAAAACAAACATTAATACAGTTAGGTGTTGATGAAAAAAAAATAATAGAATTACCCGTTAAGTACGTAGAAAAAGACCGTACTTATGCCTCTGCAATTGTTTTAAAGCAATGGCTTGAAAAAAATAATCAAAATATTAAATCAATTAATGTTTTTACTCTTGGCTCACATGCACGGCGAACGTTGTTGTTATATAACGCGGCTTTTGAAGATAAATTAGTGATTGGTGTTTATGCAGATAATAATAAGGATTTTAAAAATGATAAATGGTGGACTACAAGTCAGGGAGTTAGAACTGTGATTGGTAATTTTATCGCATACATATATGCTAAATTTTTCTTTTATCCTTAAAAGGAAGAGTTCAGAAAGTTTGTAAAGTTTAAAGTATAAGGTTTTCAATTATCAATTAATAATTATCAAGTAAATGCAAAAATACGATGTTATAATAGTTGGCGGTGGGGCATCAGGTTTAATGGCAGCAGGCAGGGCAGCAGAGCTGGGAGCTAAGACAATTCTTCTTGAAAAAAACGACCGAATAGGACGAAAATTAAGCATAACCGGTAAAGGTCGATGTAATATTACTAATATTGCCGAATTATCTGATTTCTTGAAACATTTTAATAATAACGGCAGGTTTTTACGAAATTCATTTTCTTCATTTTTTTCAGATGATTTAGTTACATTTTTTAACAATCTCGGATTAGATACAGTTACCGAAAGGGGTGGGAGAGTGTTCCCGAAAAGTGAGAAAGCTCTTGATGTTGTTAATGTTTTAAAAAAATGGTGTTATAAATCAGGAGTTGTAGTAAAAAATAGTTGTGATGTTAAACAATTGATAATCAATAATGATAAGGTTGTTGGAGTAAAAGTTTTCAGTAAAAATGAAAATAAAAATATTCAATATTTTTCAAAAACAGTTATTGTTGCAACTGGAGGAGTGTCTTATCCTAGAACAGGCTCAGCAGGTAATGGCTATAAATTTGCAAAATCAATTGGTCATAAAATAATTCCTGTTCGTCCGGCTTTAGTGCCACTTGAAGTTGAGGAAACATTTTGTGAAAAATTGGATAATCTAAATTTAAAAAACGTTTTAGTGAGCGTATGGGTAAATAACAAGAAAGAAACGGAAGCTTTTGGAGAATTGACTTTTACAGAATTTGGAATTTCAGGTCCTACCATTCTAACATTAAGCAAAATTGTTGTTGAAGCATTAAATAACAATAATGGTGTGAAAATAATAATTGATTTAAAACCTGCACTTGACAATAATAAGTTAGATGCACGTCTTTTACGTGAGCTAAATAATAACGGAAAAAATCATTTTAAAGATATTTTAAAAACTCTGTTACCTTCAAAATTAATACCAATTTGTTCTGAACTTATTGAAATACCAACAGACAAGTTATGTAATCAAATTAATTCGCAAGAGAGAAAAAAACTACGCGTTTGGTTAAAAAATTTTAGCTTAAATATTAAATCAGCCCGACCAATTTCCGAAGCAATTATAACTGCCGGAGGTGTTGATTTAAAAGAAATTGATAAAAAGACAATGTCGTCAAAATTAGTTAGTAATTTATTTTTTGTCGGCGAAGTTTTAGATATTGATGCAGATACCGGAGGTTATAACTTACAAGCAGCTTTCTCAACAGGACGATTGGCAGCCGAAGCATCGGTGAAGCAATGTGAGTCGTGATTCGTGAATTTGGGGCTATATACTGATTACCAAAAACAATAGAACAGCAATTTAATAATATTATTAATTTATGTAATCTGAATAACGTTAAGTGTATGTTGTGGCGAGGAGTTCAGAGCATATCACTATCAAGTTGCACTATCATTTATTTAATATTCTTACTTTCAATTTACTACTTATACCTCGCTTAAATATACACATTGTTAGTTTTCTATAAGCCCAATTTCTTACCAATTTTACTACAAACTTTCAACAAAGATAAAAAATATAGTTGTGAGTTGGCAAAATAGGGCAGGGAAATTGGCAAGCTTTTTTGCAATTTTGGGCTTACTCTGTGAGATAATTCTTTTTTACTTTTATAAAATATTTAACGTACTCAATTTTAGCAACAAACTGCATTTTTTTAAGTTCTTATCTCACGGGGTAAATGTGATGGCTTGTGGGAATTGCAAATAGGCTTGCATGGGTGTCGGGTTTTTCATTCTATCTGTATCTGCTTTCCCATATTTTTGAATTACGACTAAAATGAAATATTGCAAGTATATTTATTACATTATC
>JAUVJB010000136.1 GCA_030592465.1 Bacteroidota bacterium
AACAATTCACTTTCAAGTTACGATGAAGTTGAAGCGGGCTACAATGCTTAATTTTACAACTATCTTGGCAATTTTTTATATACATTGTTGAACTAAATCCCGCCAAGCGGGATAACTTTTTAAAAAAATAAGAAAATAATATGTATATTTGCTATCTCATTTCCCATTAACAAATACAAAAAACCTATTGAAAGCCCTTAGATAAATCATCGAATGGATTTAGTTCAACACTTGCTTCAAACTTGGCTTTGCAAGCCGTTTGAAGCTTATTTATTAGGCGCAGTTTATTCTTTCAAATTCATAAAATATGAAAAAGTATTATTAAAATTTTTAGCACTATTTTTTAAAATATACTGAGACAATTCAGAAGTAACTTTACCAACCGCACCCGAAATTCCTCCTAAATATGCAATTGCCATAGGTGAAAGATTTTGTTGGACACCTATAACTGAACCTAAAATTGTGCTACCAAACGGTATAGCGTAATTTAGAAATTGATTAATACTTTCCAAAAATTTCTTCTGATATTCATTAACAATTGGTTCAACTTCTTGTCTAATGTATTTATTTACTTCATCAATAAATTCTTCATCAAACTCAGTTTCACTTAAAAAAGATATCGTTTTAATTAACTTTCTTCTAAGTTTAATACATTCTTGATAAGTATTATTTCTTGCATATATTAATTCTTTGGTTGATATTTCATTTATTATTTCATCTAGCAAAATTATTTCTGAAATTTTATGTAATAGAAATTGAACATTTTCTAAACTTGTACGATGTTGTTTAATAAATTCATTCTTTAAATTTTCTTCATTATTTTTTTTAGCAATTTCAATCTTTTGTGAAAAAGCTCTAGACAAATTGTCATTAATAAAAATTGGTATTAAATTAAATTCATTACTGACAGCCAATGACCGATTTAATTTACCTGAGATAGTCATTAATTGGTGGTCTAAATTGTAACGTTTATTTTCTTCTTCATTATGGAATGATATTAAGGGGGGTATATCTGGGTATATTTTCATATTTGAAGGAGATATAAACGCCCCTCTCATAATTTCATTTTCACAAGTAAATTTTTCATCTTTTATTGTTAGAGGTAAAAAATTATTTAATAAATCAGCATTACCTGTATCAAAGTCGTAAGCTAATCGAAGAGGTAACCAGTTTTTTTCATAAAATTTTCTGATATTTAAATCTAAAACACGAATAATTCCTTTATTAAAAGCATAATCAAATTTATCTAGCAAAAGTTCTTCTTTTTGCCGATATTTTTCTCCATTATAAAATACTCCATATTCTGCCATTTGCATTTCCATATTTTGAAATTTAATATTACAGACATTTGCAGGTATTAGAAATTTATTTTGCTCAGGATGAATAAAATAAATTTCATCAAAAATTAATAAAAGCCTTTTTAAACTTGCTTCTTTAATAGGTTTATGGCTTATTATAATGCCTTTTAATTTTTCCATTATATTTTTATTGATCAGGCTTCTTCAAAATTATCGCTTTTTCTTTAAAATTTCGCTCTTTTTTCTTGGCGTTAGATAGAGAGTTTAATCGGCTCATCCAATGTGCTGAATTGCGACTAACTATTAGCTAATAAGAATTAATTTTCATTATTTGACTTATATCATCTGTTAACCATTGCTTTTATTCTATTGAAAATCAACAAAATAAATATTTAATTCAAATATTTGTGAGATAAATACTATTCCTATTATTCAATTATTTTCCCAAAATTATCAATTATAATATAATTGTCAAATGATTTAACAGCTTTTATTCATAATAATTATAACCTGCATTTATCAAATCACTATGATTTTATGTTTGAAGAAAAATATTTTTATATGATGCTATCATAACGGCATTGATAATATGTTGTCGTTATATGAGATGAAAAAGGAAATTATGACTATCTGGCAAAAAAACAAAAAAAAGATTTAGAAATTAACCTAAATCTTTGCATTATAGTCAACGATTTTCAAATTTAGAAGCATCGGGATTAATTTTTATTTACTAATGTACTGAATAAAAATTAGATAGCGATAAAATTTAAAAATAGATACATATTGTGCAGAAACAAAAAAAACAGGCATTACAAACAAGTAAATAGTCTTAAATTAAATAATCAATAATCAATTGTCAATAGAAAATTTTTAAAAAGTCGGGGTGAGTAGATTCGAACTACCGACCCCACGCCCCCCAGACGCGTACTCTAAACCTGACTGAGCTACACCCCGATTTTTATTTTACAAATTTAATAATATACATTAAATTTGCAATCTTTTATAATTAAAAAGAATGGCATTTTTTTTGTCTATATAGAAAAAGATTAATTTATATATATAGATATGACAAAATGTCTGTAACGTGTAGAGACGCATTGCCATGTGTCTTCACTTTTGTTTATTATTTTGTAAAAATTATTAATAAATTGAATATGGAATTATTTAAAACAATGGGAAATTTAGATGATAAAAACAATCATCAAGACAAATTGAACGAGAATATTGAAAAAGTTAAATGTTTAATTATTGGTTCGGGACCTGCAGGATATACAGCTGCGATTTATGCTGCGAGAGCTAATCTTAGTCCTGTTTTAATACAAGGCTGACAACCCGGAGGTCAGTTAACCACAACAACAGAAGTTGAGAATTTTCCCGGATATCCGCAAGGTATTTCAGGACCTGAGATGATGGAAGATTTGCAAAAACAAGCAGAACGTTTTGGTACTGACATAAGATGGGGGATTGTAACTTCAGTAGATTTTTCAAATCAAGTACATAAAGTTATTGTTGACGGCAAAAATCAAATAGAAGCTGAAAGTGTTATTATCTCAACCGGTGCTGCTGCGAGATATTTAGGTCTTGAATCGGAAGAACACTTTAAAGGTTCAGGTGTATCTGCATGCGCTACCTGCGATGGCTTTTTCTATAAAGGAAAGGATGTTGCTGTTGTTGGTGGTGGCGATACTGCTTGCGAAGAAGCTATTTACCTTGCAGGAATTTGTAATAAAGTTTATTTAATTGTTCGTAAAAATTATTTACGTGCATCTAAAGCTATGCAAGACAGGGTGGCAAATACTCCTAATATTGAAACCTTATTTGAACATAATGCGAAGGAAATTATTGGTGATAAGGTAGTTAATGGATTAATATTAATTAAACGCAAAGGTGAGAAAGACGAACAAGAAGTGAAAATAAATATTGACGGATTTTTCCTTGCTATTGGTCATGCCCCAAACTCAAAAGTTTTTAAACCATATATTGATACTGACAAAGTAGGATATATTAAAACTGTTCCGGGAACAACCAAAACAAATATTGAAGGAGTTTTTGCATGTGGTGATGTTCAAGACCCTCATTATCGTCAGGCAATTACTTCTGCAGGTTCCGGTTGTATGGCTGCTATTGATGCCGAGCGTTATTTGTCTGCAAAATGAAGTTATAAAGTTGAAAGTTTGTAAAGTTATATACATGACTGCTCTTTCGGATTTGTGATTCGAAAGAGCTATGTCGCGAAGCTAAACAATTTAACAATTTAACAATTAACAATTCAACAATTTATATATATCTTTGCAAAAAAATAGAAAAAAAATAACAATGATTAATTTAGACTTAAGCGAACAAGAAATCATCAGAAGAAATTCGTTAGAAGAATTAAAGAAACTTGGCATCAATCCTTATCCTGCCAATGAATTTAAGGTTAATGTAACAACATCTGAAATAAAAGAAAATTACGATGCTGAAAAAAACAATTATCAACAAGTAAGCATTGCAGGTCGAATTATGAGCAGAAGAATCATGGGAAGTGCTTCATTTGCTGAGATACAAGATGATAAAGGAAGAATACAAATATATTTAAGACGTGATGACATTTGTCCTGATGAGGATAAGACATTATATAACACTGTTTTTAAAAAATTACTCGACATTGGTGATATCATTGGCATCGAAGGCTTTGTTTTTATCACAAAAGTAGGAGAGATATCAATTCATGTTCAAAAAATGACCATTTTAAGCAAGACTATTCGCCCTCTTCCTATTGTGAAAGAGAAAGACGGGAAAGTTTACGATGGTTTTAACGACCCTGAACAACGATACCGTCAGCGATACCTTGATATGATTGTTAATCCTAATGTTAAGAATACATTTATACAACGAACGCAATTAATTAATTCAATACGTAATTATTTAAACACTAAAGAATATTTAGAAGTTGAGACACCTGTGCTTCAGCCAATTTACGGAGGAGCAGCTGCTCGACCATTTAAAACGCACCATAATTCTCTTGATATTGATTTGTATTTACGAATAGCAAACGAATTGTATTTAAAACGTCTGATTGTTGGAGGTTTTGATGGTGTTTATGAGTTCTCTAAAGATTTTAGAAACGAAGGCATGGATAGGTTTCATAATCCGGAATTTACTCAAATGGAATTGTATGTTGCATACAAAGATTATAACTGGATGATGAATACTGTTGAGGAAATGGTTGAGAAAATTGCTCTTGATCTTCATGGTAATACTGATGTTAAAGTTGGTAATAACATAATTAATTTTAAGCGTCCTTGGAAGCGTTTCACAATGTTTGAAGTTATTGAACATTTTACCGGAATTGACATTTCAAATATGGATGAAAAACAACTTTTTGATACTGCTCAAAAATTGAATGTGCCGGTAGATGAGACAATGGGTAAAGGTAAGTTGATTGATGAGATTTTTGGTGAGACATGCGAAGATAAGCTTATTCAACCGACTTTTATTACTGATTATCCGATTGAGATGTCGCCACTTGCAAAAAAACATCGTAGCAAAGACGGGTTGGTCGAACGCTTTGAAGCTATTTGTAATGGTAAAGAGCTTTGTAATGCTTATTCAGAGTTGAACGACCCTATTGACCAGCGTGAACGTTTTGAACAACAATTGTTGCTTGGTAAACGCGGTGATGAGGAAGCTATGGTTTTAGATGAAGATTTTTTACGTGCTATTGAATTTGGGATGCCTCCAACTGCCGGTTTAGGCATTGGTATCGACCGTCTGGCAATGATTATGACTAATTCAAATTCCATTCAGGATGTGATTTTTTTCCCTCAAATGCGACCTGAGAAAAAAGATATAAAAGATAGTATTGATAAATTTTTAGAGCTCGGCGTTCCTCAAGATTGGATTTCAATAGTTCAGAAAGTCGGATTCTTAACGATTAATGAGCTAAAAAGTTCTAATCCGAATAAATTACATCAACAGCTTTGCGGGACTAATAAGAAACATAAATTAGGACTTAAAAATCCTACGATTGAAGAAATTAAGAGTTGGATAGGTTAAAATATTAAAAACCTCTGATTGTCAGGGGTTTTTTTGTAAAAATAAAGCAATGGCAATAAATATTATTGAACACGATAATGGGATACAGTTTGATGTTTTTGTTAAACCAAATGCAAAAAAACAATCAATAAAAGTTAGTAACAAGAAAGGTATTGTTGTTTCAGTAATTAATGCACCGGTTAAAGGGCAAGCAAATAGAGAGCTTTTGTTAATGTTTAAAAATGTTTTTAAACGGGAAGTTGTTGTTCATTCTGTCAGCAAGAATCATCAAAAGACTTTGTTTGTTTCAAACATCTCAAAAGAAGAATTTAAAAAATGTCTTAATATTAAATAATGTGATTCGTAATTTATGATTTGTGATTGAAAAGTAATAACTTGATGATATTTCACAGGGTAAATGACGGCGAAGCCAAATGACTATAAATAAATAGTAACGATATATTCAACTAAATATCAGTCTGATACATAAAATAATTATAGCTGAAAAATCGTTGATTACTCGGGATTGAAATCTTCAAAAGAAGATATTGCATACATTCTTATTTTTTTTCAATTAAGCAAACAGCATAAGAAGAAATGCCTTGTTCGTTACCGATAAAACCCAGTTTTTCTGTTGTAGTTGCTTTTATTGAAATATTATTTATTGAGATATTCATTACCGTTGATAATGTTTTTTGCATCTCAGGAATTATGTCTTTAATCTTAGGTTTTTGCAAACAAATTGTTGTGTCGATATTTGAAATTGTATAGTTGTGATTTTTTAACAGCTCAACAGTCTTTTTTAATAGAATTTTACTATCAATATTTTTATATTCACTTGAATTGTCAGGGAAAAGCATGCCGATATCACGTAAATTTGCAGCTCCTAATAAAGCATCACAAATTGCATGAATCAACACATCGCCGTCAGAGTGAGCAACCGTACCTTTGTAGTGATTAATATTAACACCGCCTAAAATAAGTCTTTCGCCTTCTTTAAGTTGGTGAACATCGTATCCAAAACCTATTCTTATATTCATTATTTTGGTTCGCTTTGTGCGTTCATATTATCAAAATTGAAAATTAAAGAAAAACGCAGGGTTTCAGCTAACGGGTTGTTTACTTGATTACCGGTTGGGATTAAATAAGCAAAGTCTAAGCCAAAAACATTAAAACGAATACCTAAACCGGCTGTAAAATATTTACGATTTCCTTTTAAAGCATTTTCGTGAAAATAACCGGCTCTTATTGCAAATTGTTTTGCATACCAATATTCAGCGCCAATAGAATAGGTAACTTCTTGTAATTCTTCTTTAAAAACATTTCTTGTCCCATCAGATTCCAAAATACCCGGAGCATCATAAAATGATTGAAACATACCAACAGGAACCGACACATTAGGTTTTTTACCGTAAGCAATAACCTGGTTTCCATTCTCATCTTTAATATAGTCATTCAATGAATCTATTGCATAAATTGGTGAGGTAGGTACTAAAAGTTTATTAAAATCAACTGTTACCATAATTGAGTTATAATCGTCAATTTGTGTTGTTAAAGCACTACCAAGTTTTAAGTTAATAGGTATAAAATTTTTGGTATTGTCAGTATAGTCAATTTTTGAACCGATGTTTGATATGTTCATTCCAAATGCAAGATTGGCATTTTTATCAAAAAATTTAATATCATTTTGATAATAAGCAGAAACATCCATAGCAATAGATTTACCTGCATGAGATTGTTCGTTGCTTACATAAGTTCCTCCTGTTAAATTAGAATAAATATATCGAGCTGCTAAACTACCTGAGAAATGTCTTGACAATAATCGTGAATAAGATAAATCAAATGACAATTCGTGTGGATTATAATTTTGTAATATTCCACCTGTTTCATCTGTAAAGGTGATGCTGCCTAAATCGAAATATAATAATGAACCTGCAACTACTTGATTTTTATCTATTCTGTAATAACCATTAAGATAGGCAAGATTAATATCATCTACTAATTTTTTAAGCCAAGGAGTATATGATATTGAACCACCTATATCGTTTTTAATAAATGCATATTTAGAAGGATTCCAGTGCATTGAATAAGCATCGGGTGTTGTTGCAACTCCGGCATCACCCATTGCTCCGGAACGAGAATCAGGGGCTATCATAAGAAAAGGCACTGCCGTAGTAATGGTTCTTAATCCTTCGTCTTGGCCAATCAGATTGTTGTCACCAATACTTTGTGAAAATCCCGATTGACTAATTAAACTTATTACAAATATTGATATTAATATTTTAAAATTTTTATTCATATTCATGTACTGTTAATTTTGTGCAAATATATATATTTAAACTAATATTTTAATTATTTATTATGTATCCTCTCAAAAAGTAATGTTTCAATAATATAACTCTAAAAATTTATTAAGCCAAAGGGGAAAGGCTAAAGGCTAAGGTTTACCCTGTGAAATAATTTTGCGGTGCAAAATTAATCAGGCAACTGCCTGATTATTTCACGGGGTGAACCCTGTGAAACTTGCAAAGCAATTATTTAACAGGGGCTAAAAAATTCAAAGTATAAAGTAAAAAAAAAGAAAAAAATATAATGAATAATTTATCAAATCCCGAAGCATCGGGATTAATTTTTACATTAGAACTAAAAAATATTTTATATTCAATATGTGTTAAAACAAATAGAAAAAAATAATTTTGAAATACT
>JAUVJB010000074.1 GCA_030592465.1 Bacteroidota bacterium
AATTACTTTTGAAAGTTCAAAGTATGATTCCTTTTTTAATTCATACGAATCTGTATTAAAGAAAATATTTTTTAATACAATTTTTTCTCCAACATTAATAGGTCTAAGAGCAACATTTATAAAATATGGATTAAGAGAATCTTTATAATTTTTTAAAGAGAAATTTTCAGAATAGAATAAATAGTTTTTTTTATCAACTTCTAATGCGTAATTTTTATCTGTAGGTAAGCAAACAAGATATTCTCCTGTAGTTTTGTCAGAAGTGATTTTTGTAATTATTTTGCTTGTTTCAAGATTGGTAAGTTCAATTTTTGCTTCGAGTTTTTTCTTCGATATTGCATCATAAACAATACCTTTAACATAATTTACAGCAACAGGTCTTATTTTCTCATGAAGCTTAAATTCGTAAATATCCCTTCTCATTTCTTTTTTTCTATCAGATGAAAAAAGAGCCTTATCAGCGGCTGCGTTAATTATCATGCCAAATTCATTTCCGCAAGTATTAATGGGATAACCTAAATTTTTAGGTTTAGTCCAATTCCCTGCACTATTTTTTTTGGAAACAAACATATCAAAGTCACCCATTCCAAGTAGTCCGTTTGAAGCAAAATATAAGGTTTGATTATCGGGGTGTATGAAAGGGGATATCTCTGAATTTGAAGTGTTTATTGAGTCACCTAAATTTTTTGGTTCAGACCATTTTGAGTTTTTAAAAGTACTAAACCATAAATCCATATTTCCTTTACCATCGGGGCGATTGCTTGAAAAATAAAGTGTTTTTCCATCGGAAGATATTGAAGGTTGTTTTTCAGAAAATTTGGTATTAACAGGTCTTCCAATATTAATCGGACGTGCCCATTTGCCATTTTCATTTTTAGCCATATAAATATCGCAACGTCCATAGCCATCGGCTCTGCCACAAGCTGTAAAAAAACAATATTTACCATTGGATGAGATTGACAAAGCACCTTCGTTATTTGGAGTATTAATTTCCGACGATAATTTAACGGCTTTAGTCCATTGGTTATCTTTTTTGTAACTTACATAAAAATCTTCTTGTGTTGTGTCAAATAAAGCTCTGTATTCTTGTTGCTTTGGCAACATGACGGTAATTATTAGTGTTTTACCGTCAACGGTCAACGAAGGCCAATAATCATCGTAAATAGAATTAATATTTGAACCTAAATTTTTCGGATTAAACTTAACCGGATTATTTATTTGATTAATGGCAAAATCACATTGTTTTATTTTTTTTTTAGCGATTTCTATAATATTTTTTTTTACATTCTTTTGTTCCAGAAATTTTTGGAAATGAATTTTCGCTGCTTTGTAGTCGCCTGTTAGTAATTCGGATGATGCTAAGTTGTAATAAATGTAGGGGAAAAAGTTCTCGTTAATATTAATAATTTGTAAATAAGTATTAATTTCATTTTTATACTCTTTGCGGATTTTATATATATCACCTAATAATAGATATGCTTCAATAAAATTGTTGTCTTTTTTAATAGCAAATTTTAAATTATCAACAGCAAGCCTTGTGTTGCCATTATCATAATTTGAAATAGCTGCTTTGTAATATTTTATTGCTTTTTTCGATTTTGTTGTAAAATCTTGTGCACTAATATTAAAAGCAAAAAATAATAATACTGTGATTAAAATACTTCTTTTTAACATAAATAGAAATTTAATTTTTATGATTATTATGGTTCTTTTTTAATTTAAGTGAGTAATTAAATTTGCCACCCTGATATACTTTGTTCCTTTTAAAGGCTAAAGTAAAAAGGCTAAAGTAAAAAGTATTTCAAAATTATTTTTTTCTATTTGTTTTAACACATACTTGAACATAGAATATTTTTTAGTTTTTGAGATTCTTTTACTAAATTATCTATTTCATCATTTAATTTTTCATTAATATTAATACTTCTTTTTTTTACTTTATACTTTGAATTTTTTAGCCTTTAGCCTTTTTGCTTTATTTTTTTACCCACTCTAAATCATACAGAACCATTATTATTTTGTATTCTTGAGGAATAATCCGTTCATGTTCGTTTCATAAAATTAAGATTTTATTTAAGAAAAAGAAATAAAATTTACAATTAATCAAAATTGTTATGGTATTCGCATAAATTTATGTGCTTGTAATGAGATAAGCCATTTCGGATCTTTTTTAATGTAATCAACAATAAGAGGAGTAAATTTTTTGTGTTGGCTCCATTCGGGCTGAAGATAAAGCAGGCATGATTTATTTACTTTTTTAGCACATTCTTCTGCCCATAAAAAATCTGTTTCATCGAAAATAATTACTTTTAGTTCGTTAGCTTTTTGGTAAATATCGTTTGTTGGGGGCTTCTGTTTTTTTGGAGATAAGCAAATCCAATCCCATTGACCTGTTAATTTATGAGCGCCTGAAGTTTCTACAAAAGTTTTAATATTATTTTTTTTCAGTTCAGAACATAAATAATTGAGATTGTAAAGAGAAGGTTCTCCGCCGGTAACAACAACGGCTTTTGCAGGATATTTTGTTGCATTATTAACAATATCGTTAACATCAGCTAATTTATGTATTTCCGGATCCCACGAGCGTTTTGTGTCGCACCATGAACAACCTATATCACAACCACCTATACGTATAAAATATGCAGCTTTACCTGTGTGAAACCCTTCGCCTTGAAGTGTGTAAAATTCTTCCATTAAAGGAAGTTTTTTCCCATTTTCAAAGATATTATTATTAATGTTTTTCAAAATATTTTTTAATTAAAAAATTGGCTTGCAAAGTTAAAAGTAATTTTTAAAATAATATTTAATAAATAGATTTATTTGGTGTTTGTATGGAAATTTTGTTCTTTCAAATTTAATTTTTTTTTGCAGATAAAATTTATCGGTAAAGTAAAAAGATTTATGGATTTAAAGGAGACGCTTGCGCCATTAGGGGATGTAGGCAGAGCCTACGCCTAACGAGGGAATCTATTTGTTAGAATCAGAATTGAGAATGTTTATGATTTTTTTAATAGGAAAAACAAGGATAGATTGTTTAAATCCACTTTTTTCACAAGTAACATACAATGTATCAGTATTATTATTTTTAAATGTAATACTTTCAGTTTGAGCATCATAAATAGAATTGAGGTCTAATCTGATTTTATTTCCCGAGAAAAAATTATCATTCTTAAAATCAGTAAAAATCCACATAAAAGGATAGAAATTTTTATAACCGATTAAGGCAACAATCTTATTATCTTTGCTTATTTCAGCACCTGTAATTAAACCATCGGAATTGAAAGTGTGAAGTTTTTTTGCCTTATAAGTTCCTTTTGTTTTGGGTAGTATATATAATGTTGTATGACGTGTTTCCCAGTCTTTAGAAAATATATATATGTTATTGTTAAAACACAATAAAGCCTCGCAATCGTAGGCAGTTTGCAGATGACCACGAGTGAAATTATTTTGGTCTTCATAAGTAAAATTAATCACTTCGGGAATAACAGAAGATTTTTCAGAATTCTTAATTGATTTTTTTTCAATTTTATATATTTTATAAAGTTCTCTGGTGCCTGAATTATTACCAAAATCGCCAACATAAATAAATAATGAATCTTGTGCAATATCTTCCCAATCACGATTGGTTGAAAATAAAACCTTTACTTTCTGTTTGATTTTTCCGGTTTTATCATCAAAGGCATAAATTATTGGTTTTCCGCCACTATCGTTTATTGTCCAAAAACGATTATTATAATAAATTAAGCCTGAAGTCTCTTTCATGGCTGATGCTAATTTTGTAATTTTTGATGGTTTATATATTATTGTTGTATCTATTGCACTCTCTTGTGCAGATAAACTTGTTAATAATAAAAGGGTTAATATAAAAGCAAAATATTTTTTCATTTATTTATAATTTTGTTTTAGCATTCAAATACAATTTTTTAAGGTTAAATTAAATATTTTTCAGAGAAAAGATAGCATAAAGCTTTTGTTTTTTTTTTGATGGAATAATGTTAATATATACCAATTTCGTCTCCAAAAAAGTTGACAAATGAAACAAGTGAGTAAAGATACTAAATTTCTTTTTGTATAAAAGTGGAAATGGCTAAATTTTATTTTGAGGTGCTGAATGAGTAAGTTTATACACAAACTGTGTAAATTATTGTTATAGTTCAATTATGCACTTCAAAAATAATATCGAATACAGAACAAGGAATTATGAATACTAAAGATACAATAAAGAACAAAAGAAACACTACAATGGATGAAAAAATGAAAAAAATGGGAAAGGTATAAAATAAGACCACCAAGTTTTGTATTGCTTCTTAAAAAGCAATATAAAACTTGAATAAAAAATTAACGATTATTTATAAAAATAATTGTATTTTTGTTATAGAAACCGGATACTTTTCAATTAATACTACTGGCAACTTTTCAATTAATATATACAAATATATGATTTCACCTTTTGAGACTTAGTTGGTTTTATATTAAGTTGATTATTAAATACATACAACATTTAACTAAAAAATACTATTAGGTCTTTTTAGGTTAAACATGTTAATTTAAGTTAGTAAAAATGAAAGAAGCACTTTTTTATGAAAAATTAACAAACAATAAAGTTAAATGCACTTTATGTCCGCATAATTGTATTATTGATGATGGTAAACGAGGTATCTGCAAAGTACGGATTAATAATAATGGCACTCTGTATTCGGAAGTTTATGATAAAATATCTTCAATAAATAATGACCCTATTGAAAAAAAACCTTTATATCATTTTTCCCCGGGTAGAGATATAGTGTCGATTGGAAGTGTTGGATGCAATTTACAATGTAAGTTTTGTCAAAATTGGGAAATATCTCAAACGTCAGTCTCTGATTATCATTATATTAGAGACATTAGTCCTGATGAAATTATTCAATTAGCTTTAAAAAATAATAGTATAGGAATTGCTTACACTTACAATGATCCAATTGTATGGTTTGAGTTTATGCTTGAGATTGCTAAAAGTGCAAAAGAAAAGAATTTAAAAAGTGTGATGGTTACTAATGGCTATATTAATAGAGAGCCATTAGAAATGCTTTTGCCATATATTGATGCTTATAGTATTGATTTAAAATCGTTTACAGATGATTTTTATAAAAAAATTACTCTATCGTATTTACAACCTGTAAAAGACAGCATAAAATTTTTAAGCAAAAATAACAAACATATTGAATTAACAAATTTAGTAATCCCTACGCTAAACGATGATATTGATATATTTGAAGATATGGTAAAGTGGATTGCAAATGAAATAGGCAAAAATACGGTTTTCCATATCTCAAGATATTTTCCTACATATAAATTAAAAATTGAACCAACGCCTGTTGATAAACTTTTAGAGTTGTTTGAAATAGCAAAAAAACATCTTAATTATGTGTATCTCGGAAATGTGTCAATAAGTGATGGTGAAAATACGGTTTGTGATAATTGCGGCAAAACAGTAATTACTCGCCAGCGATATTTTGTTAAAACTAATGGTATTGATAAAGAGGGGAGATGTAAATCTTGTGGGAATAAGGTTGTTATGGTTTAAATTAATTGTCATTAATAATCATAATAGTCATTGATAGTGATTGATAGTCATTAAATAGTTATTGATAGTCTATAAATAGCTAAATGACGTGAAACAAATGACCCCGTGAAATATTGCTTCGCAATTTCATAGGGCAGGCAGCGAAGCAAATGACAACGAAACAAATGACAGCGAAGCGCAATGACAAATAATAATATAAATAATTAAATATTAACTGAATACGAAAATATATTGTGATGAAAATTAGAAAACCCGCAGTTGCCGGAAAATTTTACCCGGATGATAAGAATGAATTAGAAAAATTAATTAATTCAATTTATTTAAAAGAGAAGAAAAATATTGATTTAAGTTTATCAAAACACAAAATAATTGGAGGTGTTGTACCTCATGCAGGATATATGTTTTCGGCTTACGAAGCAGTGCATTTTTTCGACATTATTAGAAACAACACACAGCAATATGATACAATTATTATTATTAATCCTAATCATACAGGTTATGGTTATGATATTGATTTAGACAGCAACGATTTTTGGGAAACTCCTTTTGGTACTCTTAGTTTAGATACTGATTTTATGTCTCACTTGCCTTTTTCAGTATCAACCGAAGCTCATAAATACGAACATTCGGGAGAGGTTATGTTACCGCTTTTGCAATATTTTTTAGATTATGAGTTTAAGATAATCCCGATAACCATGTCGCACCAAAATTATGAAAATACTAAACGGTTGGCTGATGGTATTTATAATGTTAATCAGAAATTAAACCGTAATATTTTAATTATTGCATCATCTGATTTTTCTCATTATGTTGAGCCGGAAAAGGGGAGATTTTTAGATAATTTTGTTTTAGATAATATTTTAAAGTTAGATTCAAAAGCAATAAACCAAACAGTTTATGAAAAACATTTGTCGGTTTGTGGTTATGGACCTATTATGTCATTAGTTGAATACTCAAAACTTGTGTCGAAAAAGCCACAACCTAAAATATTACGCAGAGGTAATTCGGGTGAAGTAATTCCTTCAAATGAGGTTGTTGATTATGTTTCGATATTATTTTATGAAGAAGTCAGGGTTTGATATTTATGTTGAGACGCACGGTGTTGAGACGCACGGCCGTGCGTCTTTACAGTAATTTCAATTTGCTATTTACAAGTTGATTATATTAATGTATTGCCATTTTGTCATATATTCACAATAATATATGTCATTATGTCATCTTTTTATTATAATTTAGTGACAATTTGTTTCCAATTTTCTGTTGGTATATTAATTGAATATGTTATTACAAACGAAAAAAAATTAATTATTAACTAAAAAAATAGGAGGACAAAAAAATGTTACCAAATTTAAGAAACAGAACAATGTTGCCTAATTTGTTAGATGAATTTTTCGGCAACGAACCAACAAACTTTTTTAAAGCTTCAAGTGAATACACAATGCCATCGGTAAACATCACCGAGAACAAAGATGAATTTGCAATTGATTTTGCAGCTCCGGGTTTAAAAAAGGATGACTTTCAAATCGATTTTCACAACGATGTTTTAAAAATTTCTTCTGAAAAGAAAGAAAACAAAGAAAATAAAAACGAAAAAGAAGTTAGAAGAGAGTTTTTTTATTCTTCATTTGAGCGTACTTTTATTTTACCGGATAGTGTAGATTCTGATAAAATTGAAGCTTCATACAAAGATGGGATTTTAAAAGTAGTTATTCCTAAAAAAGAAGAAACTAAAGAAAAGCCATTGAGAAAAATTAAAATCTCATAGTTTTTAAAAACCGAATGTTAAAAGGCTATTCAATTTTGGATAGCCTTTTTTATTAACCCGTTAGTACTCCCAAAACATTAGCTGACTATAAAAGCCTCGCTTATAGCTGTATATATTCCTTATACAAAACTCAGCTTATTTAATATTTAGTCAATTATTAATATCAGATAATTATTAATATATTTGACTTTTTGTGAAAATCTTTTCAAATATATTAAAATGAGTTAATGTGTTTTTTCATATTACTCATTAATAATATTCAAATAAAATAACTATGAGATTAAATAAAGTTTTAAAAAAATTTCCGAAAACGTTTTGGTCTGCCAATATAATGGAGCTGTTTGAACGTTGGGCATGGTATGGTATGTTTATGGTTTTTGCACTGTATTTAACAGGTTCGCGAGATACAGGAGCTTTGGGATTTTCACAAGTGCAAAAAGGATTAATAATGGGTATTGGTACTGCAATACTTTATTTTTTACCTGTTTTTACAGGTGCTATTGCAGATAAAATTGGTTATAAAAAAGTTTTGTTAATTGCTTTTGCAATTCTCTCAACAGGATATTTTATGATGGGCTGTTTTAAAACTTATACTTCAATGTTTATTGTATTCTTATATGTAGCTTTTGGAGCGGCGTTGTTTAAACCTGTAATTGCAGCGACCATTAGCAAAACAACTACTGAAGAAACATCATCAATAGGTTTTGGTATTTATTATATGATGGTAAATATTGGTGCATTCATTGCACCCTTGATTGCTTCAAAATTACGAGTTCATAACTGGCATTATGTGTTTATTATGTCGTCAGTTGTGATAGCAATAAATTTTATTATTGTATTATTTTTTTATAAAGAACCTACACGCGAAAAAAATATTGATAAACTTGGAAGAACAATATTAACAATTTTAAGAAATATCGGTAATACATTGAAAGATGTAAAATTTGTGATATTTTTAATATTGATTATTGGATTTTGGACAATGTATAATCAGTTATTTTATACACTGCCTGTTTTTATCGACCAATGGATTGATACTTCGATGATTTACAATGCAATAGCGTCATTCTCACCAAATCTTGCCGCAGCAATTGGCACTAAAGATGGTATTATTGCTCCGGAAATTATGACTGATATTGATGCAGGTTATATTATTATTTTTCAAATTTTAATATCTTCATTAGTGATGAAATGGAAACCTTTAAATGCCATGATTACAGGTATTTTTATTTGTTCAATTGGCATGGGTTTAACATTTGCAACACAAAACGGATTTTACTTATTTATTTCAATTTTTATGTTTGCTGTTGGTGAAATGTCAAGCTCACCAAAGATTACTGAGTATATCGGTAAAATAGCACCGAAAGATAAAACGGCTTTATATATGGGATGTTCGTTTATTCCAATGGCAGGGGGGAATTTTTTTGCCGGTTTAATTTCAGGTAATTTATATGGTTCAATATCTGATAAAGTCAGTCTTTTAAAAACAGAAGTAGCAAGCAGAGGTTTAGATATTCCGCAAATATCTGCTAATTTTACTCAAAATGATTATTTTAATCGTGCCGCTAAACTAATCGGCGTTGACAATCAAACATTGACAAATATGCTTTGGGAAAAATATCATCCTTCAAAAATATGGTATGTTATTACTGCAATTGGTATTATTACTGTTGTAGGTTTATTTCTTTATGACAGGTTTTTACTAAAAGAAAAGGTGCAGAAAGTGAAAAGTTAAGTTGTTTATATAGTTAGTGTTTGCACGAAAACGCCCATATTGTCATTTCGACTAAAAGGAGAAATCTCATAACATAGTGTATATAAGTTGAATGAGATTTCTCACTTCGTTCGAAATGACAGTACAACTAAAATTTTACGGGTTTTCGTGCCGGCACTAAATAGTGTATGTACGACAACTCTGCTGCTTCGGATTTGAAATCCGGAGCTTTTATAATAAAGGATTTAACATCAAGTATAAACTTTCGGATTGCAAATCCGAAAGAGTTACGCTACAGTATAATAGGATATTCCCCAAATTAACAAATTAGTTTGCCTTAACAGTTTCTTTTTCTACTTCGTCAGAAATTAAACTATGTTTATCTTCAAGTTTGCTTATTGCTTTCATATTTAGAGCGTTGCAAATATTTTTTGCTTCGGGTGTATAAAGGTATTCAATACGTTTTTGATAATATTTAGTAATTTTGCCTCTAACCATTTTAACAGTGCTGTTAATAAAATGATTTTCTTCAGAAAAGGCTTCTTCAAGAATTGCAATGGAACTTGGCAGCCATCTTTCAGGGAACATTCCTTCATATTTTCCGTCTTTACGATATTCATCAATTTCCGATTGAATTTTATTTAAGGCAGCTTTTTGTCCTTCTTCTGTATTAGCAGATAAATTATTCGTTTTTAAATAATGTAAAATTGTTTGTTTATCAGGTACAAATAATGCAACAGTATAAGGACTTTGGTCGTTGTATAACATACACTGGTCAATATAAGGTGATTGTTGCACAAAAGCTTCTTCAATAGCTTCAGGACTGTATTTTTCACCATCGTTGCTAATTAATAGGCTTTTAAAGCGACCAAGAACATATAAAAATTCGTCTTTATTCATATATCCCATGTCACCTGTGTATAACCAACCATCTTTAATTGTTTCATTAGTTGATTTTTCGTTTTTATAATAGCCGACCATAACATTATCACCTTTAATAACAATCTCACCTTTTTCACCTGTCGGCAAAGTATTTCCTTTATCATCACAAATTTTAAGTTCCATGTTTTTAACAAGATAACCCGAAGAACCTAATTTGTGTTTTTTTAATGAGTTTGATGATATAATAGGAGAGGCTTCAGATAGTCCGTATCCCTGAAACATAGGCATATTAATGGCATAAAAGAATTTTTGTAAATCAATATCAAGCAATGCACCGCCACCAATGAAGAATTTAAGTTCTCCGCCAAAGTTTTCACGTATCTTGCTAAAAATTAATTTATCATATATTGCATACAAAGGTTTTTTTAATATTTGCAAGCCTTTACCTTTATTCCATCCTTCTTTGTTATATGAATAAGCTAAATTAATTGCCTTGTTATAAAGTTTTTCAACTTTAGGTCCTTTTTCGTGTATTCCTTTTTCAATATTTTTTTTGAAATTTTTCGCAAGAGCAGGAACGCTTAACAGTATATTAGGCTTAATTTCTTTAATATTTTGTGGAATATTTTTTAAAGTTTCTAAAGACGACTTCCCAAGCTGAACTGTTGCAATGCTTGCTCCGTAATACATAAAACTATAAATACCGGCAGTATGAGCAAATGAATGATCTAAGGGTAATATTAATAGTGTTCTGTAATGTTCTGGTATATACATTAAACTAGCTGCTTGTTCAACATTCGCAGCATAGTTTCGTTGAGATAAAATAATTCCTTTTGGGTCGGCAGTTGTACCTGATGTATAGCTTATATTTGCATAATCGTCGGCTTTTATTGATTGCCAAATTTTTTCAAAATCATTAGATTTTGTTTTCAAATAATCTTCACCCAATTTTAAAATTTCATTAATACCAATCTCATTTTCATTATATTGCTCTAAAGTATCTAAATAGATTATTTTTTTGAGTCTCGGTAGTTTGTCTTTAATTTGTTGTATTTTTTTTGCTTGATTTTTTGAGGTAATAATCATACTACATTCAGAGTGTGTTAATCTGAATAATAATTCTGATTTTGTTTCTAATTTTACTGATAGAGGAACATTGATTGCACCTGCATACAAAACACCTAATTCACTTATAATCCAACTGTTTCGTCCTTCTGATAGCAATGCGATTTTGTCATTTTTTTGAACACCAAGGCTTAATAATCCCGCTGCAAATTCATAAACTAATTTTTTTGTTTCGGCATAAGTTATGCTTTTATATTCATCATTTGTTTTTTCCCACAACAAAGGGTTATTACTATATTTTTTTACACTTTCTTCAAATAATTGAATAATTGTATCCATGATATTAGTTTTAAAGTTTAAAGTTTTGAGTCCACTCCGAAAAGTCAAATAAAAGAAGATGTTACTAAAACAACAAGTCATAAAGGATTTATTTTCAACATTTTATCCTTTGTGTCTTTGTGCCTTCGTGGCAAAAACAGACTTTTCGGAGTGGATTCAAAATATAAAAGTATATATATTTTTTTTATTCACCAATAATTTTTACCAATACTCTTTTTTTGCGTTTACCATCGAACTCGCCATAAAATATTTGTTCCCAAGGACCAAAGTCGAGTTTGCCATCTGAAACAGCTACAACAACTTCACGTCCCATAACTGTTCTTTTAAGATGAGCATCTGCATTATCTTCAAAGGTGTTGTGTTTATATTGAGAGTATGGTTTTTCGGGAGCGAGTCTCTCTAACCATTTTTCAATATCTTGGTGCAAACCTGCTTCATCGTCATTAATAAAAACACTTGCAGTAATGTGCATAGCATTGCATAATAATAGTCCTTCTTTAACACCACTTTCTATTAAACATTTTTCAATTTCGGGCGTGATGTTTAAAAGTTTACGCCTTGTTTCGGTATTAAACCATAATTCTTTTTTGTAACTTATCATCTGTTTATATTTTTATATTCAACTGATACTTAAATGTTTATATTGTTGTTGGTTCACTAATTTGTTCACGGATTAACACGGATTTTTTTTTATAATAAAATCTGCAACTTATAAAAAAAGTTGTTTAGATTTTTTATCGTCCCGATAGGGACATAAAAATGTCTAAAAGCAAAAAAAAAACGTTTTTAAGTCCTGCGGACGTTGAAAAGTTTTTATGTAAACTCACTCTTTTATGGATATTTCATGTGTTTATATTTTTAATACCAGATTAGATATTATATTAAAATCTAATTTTAAATAATATTAAGTGATTTGCTAATATCTTGAATTTTTTTGTCTAAAATTTTATTAGTTTTTTCAAATTCGTTAATTG
>JAUVJB010000107.1 GCA_030592465.1 Bacteroidota bacterium
AAGCAATCTATGTCTCTGTATTTCAGACGATTGAGATTGCCGCTCCGCCAGCTGGCGGATCGCAATGACGAAAGCATCCTTTTTATACTGAACTTATTTATTAACCCTGTGAACTTTTTATAAGCTCTTCAATCTGACTTCTAAGTTCCTTTTCAGTTTCTTTTAATTTTTCATTTTTTTTGAAAGAATGTTCTAACATTTCATTAGTTTCAACTTCATTTTTTTTACTTTTAGTAATATCAGTTCCGATACTTAAAATTTTAATTGGTTTACCTGTGTTGTCGTGAATAGGAGTGTATATTTCTGAAATCCAAATTTCTTTTCCTTTTGAGGTTTCTTTAAATATTCTTGTCCTGCTTTTCCCAAGTTTAAGATCTTCCCAGAATTTTTTATACCAAACAGGGTCGTCTTTTGCCTCAGATGCTAAGGAAGATAAGTTTTTACCTAACATCTGATCTCTTGTGGCATCAACTATTTCAAGATTTTTATCGTTAATATCAATAATATTGCCGGTCATATCAAAAACAACAACTGAAGATGCCATATTAAGGGCATTCCATAAACCGCTCATTTCTGTTTCTCTTCTTGCAGCATCTTCTTGTGTTGCTTGCAACTCTTCAAGATTTTGTCTCATTTCTTCTTCTTGAGCTGCTAATTCTTCGCCTTGTTGTTGCGATTGCTCAAGCAATATTGCGGTTCGTTCGTTTATTTTAACACTTGATATTGTTGATGCAATGCTTTCTCCAACTTTTTCAACAAAATTAATTTTATATTTATCAATTTCGTAGAATGAAACTATTTCAACAACACCATAAACATCGTCGTTGAGTTTAAGCGGCACTAACAATAAACATCGAGGATTTGATTCGCCTAATCCTGAAGTAATATGAACATAATTTTCAGGTATATCAATCATATAAATTGTTAATTTTTCATGAACACAACGTCCTACTAAATCTTCACCTACTTTTATCTTTTTATTTAGCATTTTTTTTCTGTCATATGCTATGGCTGCTATTAATTCATAATATATATCATCTTCTTCACTATCGTTTTTAACATATAAAGCACCTTGAGAGGCATCTAAATAATTAACTAAATTTTTAATTATATTGAACGATAGAGTTTCAATATTATCATTATTTTGGCGTAAGATTTCTCCAAATTTAGCTAAGCCTTGAGTAGTCCAATTTTGTTTTTCATCCTCAATTTTACGTTTTTCTTCTTCTTGTTTAGCATGTTGCAGGCTGTTACGCATTTCTATTAATGAGTTACCAAGAACATCTTTATCGCTTAAAATTTCAAATTTTGCATCAAGATTACCTTTCCCAATGTGAGTTGCAAAATCTGATGTTCGGTTTAAACCGTCAATAAGCGTGTTTACTGAATTTGATATTTCTTCAATTTCATCACCGGTATTTATTTTTAATTTTTTATTTTTATCAATATCACCTATCGCTAATTGTTTTAATACATTAGTTGTTTTCTGTAAAGGCAGGGTAATATTTTTCGAAATTATTAAAATCACTATTGATAAAAGTATTAATCCAATTAACCCAACTAAAATTGATATAGTAAAATTTTTAGTAGCTTGTTGCATAATAACTTTTACAGGAACAGCTATAGCTAATGACCATGGAGTTATAGATTTCCCAACATATATTGGGGAATATGTGATGTAAAATTTGCTTCCTGTTTTTTTGTCTTTTGAGAAATGTGAGAAATTTTTTCCGTTTTTTATATTTTCTTCAATTTTAAATTTTTTATTGTCATTAGGGGAAATTTCTGATATTGTTTTATTTAGAAATTTTTCATTTGGATAAGTTACCAGAGCACCATTGTTTGCAATAAGATATGCATAGCTGCCTTCAAAAGGTTTAATATTATTAATCATATTCTTAAATCGCTCTAAACTTAAGTCTATACCTGCTAAACCAACAAATTTATTATTGTCTAATATTGGCACACAAACACTTGTTTCGAGTATTTTATCGTTTTCAGAACCGGTATAAGAGAAGTAGTATGGATCCATTACTATTTCAAGTTTAGAAACTTTTATTTTATAATATGCACCATCAACAACATCCCCGTCAGTGTTTAATTTCTCATCTTTATATTTTATTTTATTATTTTCTCTATAATAAGTATAGCGCATTCTACCATAAGGCATTGTCCATGAACTGTCAATTGCACATAGCTCCCAGTTTACCCAGACTGAAAGAAAATTTTCATTTTTAATAGTAATATTTTTTAATATATTGTTATAAATTTCAACTCTTTCATCAACAGGAATATCTTTATATCCTAAAAAGGTATGTGCCATAGTACGAGCAACGTCCATATCAACATTTATATTTGCTTTTGTGTAATTAGCATATTGGTTTGCATAAGAATCTGCTATATGTATTGCATCGTCTAAAGCCATTTTTTTCGATTTTATACTTACATATCCAATAACTGCTACAAAGATTATTACTGCTGTTGTTAAAATAAAAAACAACATTTTTGTATTTATCTTCATTTTTATTTTAATATGTTTCATAGCAAAATCTCCAAATGTTTAGATTTATGTTAATTTTTATCAAAAAAATTATAATTCCCCAAATTTAAAAAAATCATTTAGTAAAAATAAATAATTGTTAATAAATTTTTTATTTGTTTTTTTAATTTCGGGAGTGAAGCAGAAAGAAAGTTCTGTAAAATAAAAAAATATTCAGCAGTATTCACCCTATGAAGTGTTTCCCCGGTGAAATGTTTACCAAGTGAAATGCGAAGCATATTTCACAATGGCGAAACATATTTCATAATGGCAAAGCAATTTTGCAAATTTATCTCATAAAATTGCCTTAGCAATATTTTACCGGGAGCAAAATTATTTACTCACCAATCATTTTATTTATAAGGTGTTCGTGAGTGCTTCGCAGTTCATAGGGTAAATCTAATTCGTCAGTTGACGAACTAAAACCTAAAATTTTAACCAATTACCGATGTTTATTTTTTTTAAAATTAAAATGATTTTTCAAAAATTTCTAAATTATAAATACATTAAGCTATAAATTTATATTTTTGCATAAATATTATTAAATAAAAAAAATTATATAACAGCATGGATATTGCAACAAAATACAACCCTTTAGAGATAGAAGATAAATGGTATAAATACTGGATTGACAACAAAATTTTTAAATCAGTACCTGACGATAGAGAACCATATACAATAGTTATACCTCCTCCAAATGTAACCGGTGTGCTTCACATGGGACACATGCTAAATAATACCATACAAGATGTTTTGATTAGACGTGCAAGGATGCAGGGTAAAAACACATGCTGGGTACCCGGAACAGATCATGCCTCTATTGCTACTGAAGCTAAGGTTGTTGGAAAATTGAAAGAACAAGGAATTAAAAAAACCGACCTCTCCCGCGAAGAGTTTATGAAACACGCATGGGAGTGGAAAGAAGAACACGGCGGTATAATATTAGAACAACTTAAAAAACTGGGTGCTTCATGCGATTGGGACAGAACAGCCTTTACTATGGACGAAAAAATGTCGGAAAGTGTTATCGATGTTTTTATCGATTTATATAATAAAGGCTATATTTACAGAGGCATTAGAATGGTAAACTGGGACCCTCAAGCCCAAACAGCCGTTTCCGATGAAGAAGTTATTTATAAAGAATTAAATTCTAAACTTTATTATTTAAGATATAAGATTGAAAATACTGAAAATGAATGGGTTACAATAGCAACTACTCGCCCTGAAACAATTCTTGGCGATACTGCTGTTTGTGTTAATCCTAACGATGAAAGATATAAACATTTAAAAGAAAAAAAAGTTTTAGTACCTTTAGTTAATCGTTCAATTCCAATTATTTACGATGATTATGTTGATATGGAATTTGGTACAGGTGCTTTAAAAATTACTCCTGCTCACGATATTCATGACTATGAAATTGGACATAAACACAACTTACAAAGTATTGATATTTTTAATGACGATGGTACTTTGAGCAAAAATGCACAACTATTTATCGGCAAAGACCGTTTTGTTGCTCGTGACGAAATAATACCTGAACTTGAAAAAGCAGGAAACTTAGTTAAAATTGAAGATTATGTTAATAAAGTGGGATTTTCTGAAAGAACCGATGCTGTTATAGAACCTAAACTTTCGATGCAGTGGTTTTGTAAGATGAAAAAATTAGCTCAACCTGCTTTAGACCATGTTCTTAATGATGATATTAAATTTCATCCTGCAAAATATAAAAATACTTATCGTCATTGGATTGAAAATATACAAGACTGGTGTATCTCCCGACAATTATGGTGGGGACACCGAATTCCTGTTTATTATTTACCTAAGGGTGAATTTGTTATTGCTAAAAATGCCGAACAAGCTCTTAATCTCGCAAAAGAAAAAACTAAAGATAATAACCTTACTATTAACGATTTAAAACAAGATGAGGATGTTTTAGATACTTGGTTCTCTTCATGGTTATGGCCAATATCTGTTTTTGATGGTATTAGAAATCCTGATAATAAAGACATTAAATACTATTATCCCACTGACGATCTTGTTACTGCACCTGAAATAATGTTTTTTTGGGTTGCTCGTATGATTATTGCCGGATATGAGTATCTTGGAGAGAAACCTTTTAAAAATGTTTACTTCACAGGTATTGTTCGCGACCAACAAAGGAGAAAAATGTCAAAATCACTTGGTAACTCACCGGATCCCATTAAATTAATGAAAATTTATGGTGCCGATGGCGTTAGAGTTGGTATGTTACTCTGTTCACCTGCCGGTAACGACTTACTATTTGACGAAAATTTACCTGAACAAGGAAGAAATTTCAGCAATAAAATTTGGAATGCTTTTCGTTTAATTAAGCAATGGCAAGTTGACGAATCAATAGCTCAACCTGAACATACTAAAAAAGCAATTGAGTGGTTTGACGCAAAACTTAATAAAGCAATCGAACAGCTTGATGACAATTTCTTAAAATACAGATTATCTGATGCATTAATGACTGTTTATATACTGTTTTGGAATGAATTTTCATCATGGTATCTTGAAATTATCAAACCTGCTTATCAACAACCAATCGACAAAGTAACTCTTGATAAAACAATTAATTTTCTTGAAAAATTATTAAAACTATTGCATCCTTTTATGCCTTTTATTTCTGAAGAAATCTGGCATTTAATTGAAGAAAGAAATCATGGTGAAAGCATTTTAACTACATTAATGCCTAAAGCTGATAAATATGACATTAATATTATTGAAAATTTTGAAACAACAAAAAATGTTATTAGTTCAATCCGTACAATAAGAAAAGATAAAAATATCCCTTTAAAAGATGCTTTAACATTAAATGTTAAAAGTAATGGAAAAAAATACAATAATTATTTTGATAGTATAATATCGAAATTAGCAAACTTGTCGGAAATTAATTTAGTTAGTAATAAAAAAGATGAAAATTCTATTGCTTTTATGGTTAAAACTTTAGAATATTATGTACCTCTTCAGGGTATGATTAATATTGATGATGAAATAGAAAAACTGACAAAAGAACTTGAATATAATAAAGGTTTCTTATCATCAATAATGAAAAAGTTAAGTAATAATAATTTTGTTCAACATGAACCGGCAAAAGTTGTTGATAATGAAAAAACAAAAAAAGCTGATGCTGAAATGAAAATTAAGTCGCTTGAAAAAAGAATTGAGAGTTTGAGGTTTGAGATTTGAAATTGGAAACTCGGAAGAAGACCATCCGTCAGCAGACGGATACAATTTTTATATATTTAAATCTAAAAAATTCAAGTAGTTGTAAATGTATTAATTACAAAAAACAGATAAAAATCATTTACGCTACTTTCAATTTTTTCATATTTACTTTTTGTAATTTTTCTTCAGCATATTCTAAAGTAACATGCATCATTTTTGTAGCTCCTGATGGTAGTTCAAACATTGCATCAATCATAATAGCTTCACAAATTGAACGCAACCCCCTTGCTCCTAACTTAAATTCAATTGCTTTATCAACAATATATTCTAAAGTTTCTTCATCAAAAGTAAGCTCAATACCATCAATTTTAAATAATTTCACATATTGTTTTATAATTGCGTTTTTAGGTTCGGTTAATATATCACGAAGTGCTTTTCTGTCAAGAGGATTAAGATAAGTTAAGACAGGTAAACGACCAATTATCTCGGGAATAAGACCAAACGATTTTAAATCTTGCGGTGCAATATATTGTAAAAGGTTTTTTCTATCAATTCTTTGAAAATTTTTACTGGCTTCGAATCCAACAACTTGAGTATTTAAACGCTGTCCGATTTTTCTCTCAATACCATCAAAAGCACCACCACAGATAAATAAAATATTTTTGGTATTAACAGGTATCAACTTTTGTTCGGGGTGTTTTCTGCCACCTTGCGGAGGCACGTTAACAACCGAACCTTCAAGTAATTTAAGTAACCCTTGCTGAACACCTTCACCTGAAACATCACGAGTTATCGATGGATTATCACTTTTGCGAGCAATCTTATCAATCTCATCAATAAAAACTATACCTTTTTCAGCAGCACTAACATCATAATCAGCAGATTGTAATAATCTTGTTAAAATACTTTCAATATCCTCACCAACATAACCTGCTTCAGTAAAAACCGTTGCATCAACAATAGTAAAAGGAACATGAAGCATTCTGGCAATTGTTTGTGCTAATAAAGTTTTTCCTGTACCTGTTTCTCCGACAAGAATAATGTTTGATTTTTCAATTTCTACATCATCTTTAATGTCTTTCTGCATCAACCTTTTGTAGTGATTATAAACAGCTACTGATATATATTTTTTTGCATCATCTTGACCAATAACATATTGATCAATAAATTTTTTAATCTCAATGGGTTTTAATAGTTCAATATTATCAACATTAAACGTATTATGACTTTTCATCTCTTCTTGAACAATATTGTATGCCTGTTCAATACAGTTGTCACAGATAAATCCGGACATACCTGCAATCAACATGTTTACATCTTTTTTTTCTCTACCACAAAATGAACATTTATCCATCTCAAAAATATTAATTAAAAAATTTATTATCTATAAAAAATATAATATTATGTATTTCAACGACATTAGACAATTTTATTTTTTTTATTGCTAAATTGCTATATTGTTAAATTGTTGTCTCATTAAATAAAAATTCAGTCTAAAAGCATATCTTAATTTTAAATTCAAATTTTTCTCCAAAATTCATTAACTTCATTTTTATATAATAACCATCACCTACTCTATTAGATATTACTAAAATAAATAATTCAAATTGTTTTCTAAACTATACTCATTAAATATTTTAACAATTTAACAATATAGCATATTTAACAATTACTTCTTTTTATTAGAAATCAAAACTTCGTCAATCATGCCGTATTCTTTAGCTTCTATAGCTGTCATCCAGTAATCTCTATCAGAATCTTTTTCAACTTTTTTATATGGCTTACCTGTATGTAAAGCAATAATTTGATACAGTTCCTTTTTAAGTTTTTGAATCTCGCGAGCGGTAATTTCAATGTCAGAAGCTTGTCCTTGAGCACCTCCCATTGGTTGATGAATCATAATGCGAGAATGTTTTAAAGCTGAACGTTTCCCTTTTGTACCTGCTGTTAATAATATTGCACCCATTGATGCTGCCATTCCGGTACAAATAGTTGCAATATCAGAACTAATATATTGCATTGTATCATAAATACCAAGACCGGCATAGACAGAACCACCGGGAGTATTAAAATAAATTTGAATATCTTTTGCAGGGTCGGAAGACTCTAAAAAAAGTAATTGAGCTTCAATAATATTTGAAACATCATCATCAATCGGAACACCCAAAAATATTATTCTATCCATCATTAAACGCGAAAAAACATCCATCTGTGCTACATTTAACTCGCGTTCTTCTATAATTGTTGGTGATATATAACTATTTGTAAAAGAAGCATAACTATCTAATGTTAAACTACTTATACCTTTATGCTTAATGGCATATTTTCGAAATTCATCTCTCGGTATCATAAAACTGTGTTTTTAATTTGTGAATAACTTATTAAATTCATCAAAAGTAAGCTCTTTGTTTTCAACTTTTATGGTTTCTTTTACAAATTCAGTTATCTTTTTTCCTAACTTAGAATCTACAATTTTCCTTTTATCTTCAGGTTTTTCCAAGAAATGTTTAGCATAAGTCTCAAGTTGTTCTTCAGGCATATTACGCATACCATATTGTCTAAATTGCAGCAAAGTAATTTTTTTTGCTTCTTCAAGAATGTCCTCTTCAGTAACTTTTATTTCATAGGCTTTAACAATTTTATCTTTAATTAATTGCCATTGAAGATCTTTTTGGAAATTTGAATAATCTTTATCAAGAATTTCTTGTGTTAATTCTTTATTTGACAATAGTAACCAGCGTTTCAAAAACTCATCAGGTAAAGCAAGATTAGTTTTTTTAACTAATTTATCTTTAACATCAATTAAAAGTTTATAATTACTTTGTTCGTTAAAATCTTTTTTTATCTCTTCACGAATTTTAGTTCTAAATTCTTCAATTGATTTTACATTTTCTTCTCCATAAACTTTGTCAAAAAGTTCTTGGTTGATATCGGCACTCTCAAATTTTGTTATTTCTTTAATTGTGAAAAGAAAATTAGAATCTATTTTTTCAGCTTCTTCTTTCGGAATATCTAACATTGCAGAAATTTCGGTAGCGTTTGGATAGGCTTTTTTAATATTAAAAGCTATAATTTGATTAACATTAGCACCAATAAATGTTTTTTTTATTTGCTCATCTTTCATTATTTGTAATGAAAGGAAAACGTCTTCTTTTGAAATGCCTCCTTCAATGATTTTCCCATCTTTATCAACTTGTTCAATATCGCCTTTTAACATTTCATTGTCTTCAACAACTTCAACTTTTTCCGATGTGCCGAAAAATTTAGCATGACTTTCAATTGTTTTGTCAATTAAATCTTTGGCAACGTCAATATCATAATAAGTTATTTTATCGCGTTTAGTCAGATTTAATTCAAACTCCGGTGATAATGCAATATCAAAAGCAAATTCAAATTCGGTTTGATTATCCCAATCAATAGTTTGTTGTTCTTTAATACTTGGTAAAGGTTCTCCAAGAATATTTAATTTCTCGTTAATAATATGTTTTGTTATACTTTCAGAAAGAATTTTGTTAATTTCTTCAGCTAATACAGATTTGCCATACATTTTTTTTACAAGACCCATAGGTACATTACCAGGTCTAAAACCATCAATTTTGGCTTTTTTCCTATAATCTTTTAATACCTTATTTACTTTTTCTTCGTAATCTTCTTGCTCAAGTTTGATTTTGAGTGTTGCATTTAACTCATCGATGTTTTCTTTTGTAATATTCATGAGTGTTTTATTTTATTTGATTTAAAGTTACTAAATTTTTAAAAAACCGCCAAAACTGTTTTAATAAATCAGCAAAGGCGGCTCTCTATAAATAAATTATTTTTTTTAAATTATTAAAATGTGCGGATGAAGGGACTCGAACCCTTACGCCTCGCGGCACTAGATCCTAAGTCTAGCTCGGCTACCAATTACGACACATCCGCGAAAAATTTTTGCAAAGTTATTACATTTTTTAATAATAAATAAATAATCAATCTAATTTTTTTTATTTATTTTCATTTAATACATGTGTCCACTCCGAGAAATCTTTTTTTGCAATAAAGACACCAACACAAAAAATAAAATGTTGAAAATAAACTCCTTATGAATTATTCAGGTATCCTCTCAAAAAGTAATAGTTTACCCTGTGAAATAATATAACTCTAAAAATTTATTAAAACTAAAAGGCTAAAGGCTAAAGACTAAAAAATTCAAAGTATAAAGTAAAA
>JAUVJB010000072.1 GCA_030592465.1 Bacteroidota bacterium
GATACTATGATTGAAAGTAAAAAACCTGTTATTGCAGTTGTTGCAACTCGTACCGGTTGTGGTAAAAGTCAAACATCACGTAAAGTTATTGAAGATTTAATGGAACGAGGATTAAAAGTTGTTGCTATTCGTCACCCAATGCCTTATGGCGATCTCGCTGCTCAAGCTGTTCAACGTTTCGCTACTGTTGATGATTTGAAAAAACATAAATGTACACTTGAGGAAATGGAAGAATATGAACCTCATGTGGTTCGTGGTAATGTTATTTATGCAGGTGTAGATTATGAAGCTATTGTTAGAGCTGCAGAAAAAGATCCTGATGGTTGTGATGTTATTCTTTGGGATGGTGGTAATAATGACTTCCCGTTTTATAAACCGGATTTAACAATTACTGTTGCTGACCCTCACCGTCCGGGTGCTGAGTTAAGTTATTATCCGGGTGAAGTAAATTTAAGAATGGCTGATGCTATTGTTATTAATAAAATGGATACTGCTACACCGGAAGGTATTCAGACTGTTAGAGAAAGCATTGCTAAAGTTAATTCTGATGCAATTGTTATTGACGGTGCTTCTCCTATTAGTGTTGACGACCCTTCTGTTATTAAAGGTAAAAGAGTTCTTGTTGTTGAAGATGGTCCTACTTTAACTCATGGTGAGATGAAAATTGGAGCAGGTACTGTTGCAGCTAAAAAATTTGGTGCTGCTGAGTTAGTTGACCCAAGACCTTACACAGTTGGTAAATTATCAGAGACTTTTAAAATTTATCCTAATATTGGTGTTTTATTACCGGCTATGGGTTATTCTGCTCAACAATTAAAAGACCTTGAAACTACTATTAACAGCACTGATTGTGATTCTGTTGTTATTGGTACTCCAATTGATCTTAACAGAATTATTAATATTAAAAAACCTAACACTCGTGTTTATTATGATTTACAAGAAATTGGACAACCTGATTTAAAAGGTGTTCTTAATGATTTCATTGCTAAACATAATTTATAAAAATTTTTCATGGTAGGAAAAGTCCGTCAAATTTGGCGGGCTTTTTGTTTTTAATAAACTAATTTTTTCGTTCTTAATTAATAATTATCTTTTTATTAATGATATTTTTATTTGTGTTAAGTTTTAAAATATATATACCCTTTGATAATCCTATTTTATTGAGATGAATAATATTAATTCCGGAATTTGAAATTTTATTATCCTCATAAATTATCTTTCCTGAAAGATTAAGTATTTGAATTTTAATTTTTTGCGATTTTGTTAAATCAATATTAATATCAAATTCTCCTAAGTTAGGGTTTGGATAAATACTTATTAATTTTGAGTTATTTGTTTGATTAATTCCGGATGCAATATTTACACTAATTATTACATCAGCCACATCAAACAGATTAGGATAATCATCATTTGTAACTTTGTAAGTAATAGTATCAACACCTGTGAAATTATTAGCCGGAGTATATACAATTGTGTCATTGTTTAATTCTGCTATACCATGTAATACATTTTCAATTGACATGGTAGTTGACGTTACCTGTTTGTGTATAAAATCGTTATCTGACACATTAACAGATATTGAAGTGTTAACAGTAGTAGAAGAGCTATCATTATTCAAAACAGGTGTTAATAATTCATTAAAGCGTTTTGTAAATTCCTGATAATACAGATTTGTAATAGTAGCATCGTGAATAATTAAAGTATTTTCATCATTTTTGCTTTCGGCAGAAGCTGACCAATTATGAGAACCTGTAATTAAAATTGGATCCGACGAAGTGTCGGTTTCGTCAATTATTGCATATTTATGATGGAATGTTGCACCCTCAGGCCATTGACTGCCATCGGGATTAACATAATCAAGAACTTGCACACCGTTTGCAACTAGATTATCATATTCATTGCCTGTATATTCAACATAGTCAATAATGCCTTGTGCATTTATACCTCGCTTATGGGCATTGAGAACAGATGTGCCAAGGCTATTTTCAGTAAATACTAATATTCCGAATTCTAAATCGTTATCTGCAGAATTTATTGCCTTAACAATTTCAGATGTAGTGTTGTCGCTTGGTGAAAAATAGCATTCAATAGGAATATTGTTAATTAAAAACCAGTGTGGGGTGTTGTTTGTTTTTTCATTTCCAAATTTTGCATTATTTCTATTTGGTATATTATTATCACTTCCCCACATTTCGTTAAATTCTAACTGAAAAGCCTTAGCGAGAGATTGGTCTTGAATGCAAATCATATTATTATAATCTTTTACAAGATTAGCATTATCATAATTTGTAGAGCCTGTTAAAACCCATGAGTTATCAGCATTATCAGCATCAATAATAATAAATTTGTTGTGCATTATTGCGTCAGTATTACCTCGTATTAGAGGTATTCCTTGATTTAGTTCTGATAAAACCGGATTCTGTATAATATCAATCAAAGAATCTGTGATAAATCTAATTGTTACGCCATTGTTATAAGCAGCATTAATGGCTGCGATAATATTTTCATTATCAATGGTGTACATTGTGATATCTATAGTATTTTGAGCTTTATTTAAATACGAAATGATAGTGTCTGAAATAGAGGGAGCATAAGTAGCATTTATTCCACTCGAAACTGTAGTGTCAACCGCGTGATTAAAATATACTTTAGTTTTACCTGATGAATTAGATACAGTTGAAAATAGTTTTATTGATGTAGGAGTTGTATCAGTCTCTGAAACAGAAAATATTTTCATATAGTAGATTGTAGCAGGAGACAAACCGCTAAAATCAATTATGTGATTTTTAACATTATTTTCGCCTGTAATTGCACCCAGTTCTAAATCTGAAGTAAGACCATATTCTATTTCTGTACTGCTAGAATCACTTGTTTCCCATGTGATTGTAAAGCCGGTTTTTGATAAGTTGGTTTGAATAGGACCTTGTGTTATATGTAAACTCTCAATCATTTCAATATCATCTGCGTTTCGAGGTTCTAACTTAAAAAAATCAAATGAGAAATTTAATATGCCCGTAACATTATAAGCCATTCCTTCGGTAGGAGTGTATGCAATACCCATGTCGTCAATTATACATTCACCACTTCCATCATTTAGTTCCCATTCGCCATAACCTAAATTTTGATCAGTACAAGTTGCTGCTTTAACTTGAATGAGTACACTTTCATATTTTTCTTGCATTTCTCCTGTTAAGACAATAATAGGTGTTGGCAGATTATTCCCTGTTGAGTTTACTGTATAAATACTGATATTTTTTATTTCTGTAAAATTATAATATTCAGAAACTGTACCTGTAATAGCCAATTCATCTCCTAAATTTGGTGTGTTGGTCTGGTCGTAAATATAAATGCCGTTCCATTCGCCGGTGCCATCCTGAATGAAATATCCCAGAGGAAAAGTTCCGGTTACAATTCCGCTTGTTGTAACTGTTTGGTTGTTGTAAGGAGAAACATCTGTTTGTCCTTGAATGTCGTAGATGCTTGTTTGTGCGAAAGAAAAATTAATAAAAGCAAGTAAAAAACTTAGTAATAAATATTTTTTCATAGTGTTTATATTTTAGTTTTATTGGTTACTTAGAACATCCATATTACAGTTATTCCCTTATAGTACAGCATTAATATTTCATGAATTAATTTTAAGAAAATTTCTTGTAAAATCAAAATTAAATTGAATGTTTTTTAATAAATGAGTCCACAACGAAAACATACTTTTCGGAGTGTATTCAAAAGTGATAATATTTATTATAGTATAAACAAGTAGATTTAGGGCATTAACTTAATTCATTTATTATTTTTAAAGCTGCATCTATTTTTTCATTTATAGGAATATTGCCATCTATCCAGTTTATTTTAAATCCGTTACGTTCCATTCGTCTAAACCATGTCATTTGTCGTTTCGAAAATTGATGAATAGCAATATTTAGTTTATTAAACATTTCATTGTAAGATAAGTTACCTAACAAATAATTTGTAACAAACTTATACTCAAGCCCGTAATAAATGAGATGGTCTGCTGAAATGCCTTTGTTTAATAAATTTTTTACTTCATCAATCATCCCGTGTTCTAAACGTGTTTTAAGCCTATGTGTTATTCTTTTTTTAATGATTTCTCTTTCATATTTAATCCCAAAAATTAATGAATTAATATCAGGATATGAAGTGTCAATTTCCGGATTTTTAGTGTGATAATCTTCAATTTCAATAGCCCTGATAAGTCTTTTTTTAGAATTCAAATCGCTGACATTATGCGGAGTTTTAAATTTTTTGAATGTAATAATTAATTCATCTTTAGTTTTTAATTCAAGCTCTTGACGTAAATTTTTATTAACAGGAACTTTAATTAATTTATATCCTTTTAAAACAGCCTCAATATACATGCCGGTTCCACCACAAAGGATAGGAAATTTGTTTCTGTTATTGATGTCATTGTAAGCTGTTAAGAAATCTTTTTGATATTCAAAAACATTATAACTATAACCTGCATCAACAATATCAATAAGATGATAAGGTATTTTACTGCCGTTTACAACATAATCGCTGATGTCTTTACCTGTGCCAATATCCATGTTTTTATACACTTGGCGAGAATCAGCACTAATAATCTCGCCATCAATTCTTGAAGCTAAGTTGGTGGCAAAAAATGTTTTTCCGGTAGCAGTTGGACCAAGAACAGTAATTAAACTGATGTTTCTTATAGTCATAATTTTTTCTTTATGTCATAATAGACAAACTCGAAATAATTGATTTTTCTTATACAAAATTAATTTTTTTTAGCAATTTTTTTATATATATTTGTATTAAACAAAAAAATATAAGAATATGGATTTAAATAAACTTTTTACACGAGCAAAAAACATCATTGTTAAACCTGATGATGAATGGCAAGTCATAAAAGGTGAGACAATCGGTAAAAAAGAGGTGATACTTAATTATGCTTTGCCTTTAATGGTTTTAATTGCAATAGCATCATTAATAGGCAGTTCAATCACAAGATTACATTTAGGCATCTCATTTCCAAGTGTTCTAATTTCTGCTGTGGTTGTATTTGTTGTTCAGTTTGCAGCAATGTATCTATCAGCAGTAATAATTAATGAATTAGCCCCAAGTTTTGGGTCAAAAAAAGACATTAATGCTGCGTTTAAATTAGTTGTTTATGCCTCAACAGCTTCTTATGTTGCTGCAATATTAAGCGGATTAATTCCAATATTATCTGTTTTGTTTGGTATTCTCGGTCTTTATTCAATTTATTTATTTTGGACAGGTATAACACCAATGATGGAAACGCCTGAAAACAAGAGAATCGGTTATATTATTGTGTCGTTTTTAATTATTGTTGTAATTTTTGTTGTTTTAACTGCAATTTTTGGTGCAATTGGTTTAGCCAGCATGCTTTAGTATTTAATTAAACTCATTTTATTAGCAATCTAATATTATATTAGATTGCTTTTTTTTTGTAAATTTGCTGCCTGTATTTTTATTAAAAAATTTATCTTTGAGTTCACTACGTGAAGCCAAAAAAATGTCATTGCGATCCACCAGCTTGCGGATCGTAATAACGTTCTACATGTTTTTTGAGTGGATTCATATTTTACAACTTTAATTATAATAATGGCATCATCAATAAATATAAAAAATAAGAAAGCATCATTTGAATATGAGCTAATTGATAAATACACTGCCGGAATACAACTGACAGGTACTGAAATAAAATCGATTAGAGCAGGAAGAGCAAGCCTTGTTGATTCGTATTGTTTGTTTTATAATAATGAACTTTGGGTTAAAGCAATGCATATTTCAGAATATACTTTTGGCAGTTATAATAATCATGAACCTAAACGCGACAGAAAATTATTGCTCAACAGGAAAGAACTTAAAAAACTTCATAGGAAAATAAAAGAGCGAGGACTTTCGATTATTCCAATTAGGTTATTTATTGATGATAGAGGCTATGCAAAATTAGTTATATCACTTGCGAGAGGTAAAAATACCTATGATAAACGACAAAGTTTAAAACAGAAAGATTTAAAAAGAGAAATTGACAGAATAAAACGGCATTAAAGTAATTAATATACTTTACGAGCTTATATTTTGCATAATATAATTTGCTTGCCCTATGAAATCCTGATTTATCGGATTATTTCATCAGGGTTATTTATTGTCATTTAGCTTCGCTGTCATTTAATTGTCATTCGCTGTGCTGTCATTAGTTGTTCATTGACTATTAATGACTTATAATGACTATCATGAAATATGTTAAAATTATAAGTGAGTTAAATTACTGATCAAAGAAGAAGTCCTGTAATTCGTGAATATCTTCAACAGTTAAGTTGCTGCTAAAATCAAACAAACTATCAATAGCTTTTTGTAATTCATCAACAGAGATATAATTATCTTGGTTTAAGTCAAGTTTTTTAAACTTAGCGGGTATTTGTTTATATTTTTTAGATGATTTGCTAGACGTTTGTTTATAATGATGTACATCATCGCGATTAATTGCATCGGGGTCGTAGAGTAAAGCAATTAGATGTGATTCAATTATTCTAATACCATTAGAACCAACAGCAATTGAGTTCGGAGGAGTATTGTCTTGTTTGTCTTCATAGTTAGGTACTCCATCGTTGTCATCGTCTAAAGGGCAACCATTGAAATCAATTATAACTTTGCCGGGAGTATTTGGACATTCATCATTAAAGTCATCAACACCATCATGGTCAGCATCTTTTTTGTCTGTAACAGTAAATTTCAGGTTTTTAAATTTTTCAACTGCAACAATTTCACTTGCAGGAGAGAATAAGTCTAATCTTAAAGAAACATATGAATATAAGAAAGCGTCATTTTTAAATAAACCAGAACCTTTTTTTACATTATCAATAAAATCTGTAAAAGAATAATGATAAGTATTTCCCAAACGTAAGGTAACTCTGTCAGATACTGTGACATTAGCACCAATATCAATTGGAATAGCAAAACTCATTAAAGAATATTTACCATATCTGTACAAGTCAAGGTCTCTCAAATCTGTTTCGTATGTATAATCCCGTGAAGTTAAATGACCTGTATTATCTCTTATTGTGCCATCAGTATCGTAATTATAAGAATTTCCGTTTAAATTATTTATGTCTCCCTTTGGGCTAAACTGAATGGCTTCGACACCTAATGAGATAAAAGGAGATATTGGACGTTTTCGTTGAAGGAGATGATTAAAATTATAAGTAAGACTTGCACCACCTGTAAAAATATCTGTTTCAAAATTCAAATTATCAGCAGGAGTTAGTGAGTATTGATTTCCTGTTAGTTTTCCAAAAGTTGCAAAAAAATCGAAATCGAAATATTTGTTAATATTTCTTGATATAGTTGCACTGGTGGCGAATCTGCCTTGAAAGGGATTTAAGTAATAGTTGTCATGTATATCGCCGAGGAAAGTAAAAGCACCACGCCCAATGGCAATAACAGGTTTGAAAGCGGAGTTAGGTAATTCTTCTTCTTCTTCATCTAAAAGTAAAGTTTCATAATCTTCATCTATTTGAGAGAAAAGATTATTTGAAAAAAATATTAGAATAAATATAATAAATATTTGCTTATGCTTCATTTTACAAAAATAATTAAAATGTTTTTTTTAAACATTTTAAAGAAAATTATTGATACCATTTTTGATTAGCAATCATTAAAGCTTCTTGAACGGTAATTCTTTGTCCATTATTATAAGCTGATACAAAAGCATCGTTTATTGGTGTATTGTTCCAAATATAAACCCTATAATTTCTTGCCTCTTTATATTGGTCAAATTCGCCAATTGTATATTTATGCCAACCTTGATGTATTTCTGTTTGAATGTTGTCTGTTACATTAAATTTTTTAAAGTAATTTGATTTAACCAGTTTGTGTCCTGCAGCAATCTGTACTCTATAACTAACACCTTGTTCGGGTGTTGGAACATTTGTTATTTGTGGCTCATGAGTAGTTTTTTGTTGTATAATTTTATTTTTAACAGGTTGTTTTTGTTCAACTTTAGTTGATTGTTGAGTCGTTGTTTTTTCTTCTTGTTTTTGTGCTATGAGCTCTGTTTTAGGTTGCTGTGTAACTTTTTCGGGTGTTACAGTTTTTGGCGGTGTTTTTTCAGCAATTAATTTTTCACTGTCAAATTTAGATACATCAATGTTTCTTTCGGCAATATCGATAACTTTAGTTCTTTCATTTTCAGCATATGAGAATGTGCCGGCAATTAAAAACGCTTGATCAGGAATACCATTTATTGGCACAAGTTTATAAGAAACTGTAAATTGTTGGTCCGGAGGCATATTCATCCACATAAATTTTACTATATGATTTTTAAAAGTAAAAATTGAGTTTTTACTTTTTATGCTTATTGCATTATATCCAATAGGAACTTGTTCCTGAATTTTGCCAAATTTATCAATATCTCCTTTGTTAATTAATAAATTGATAATAACCTCATTGTTTTCGCTGAGGAAAGGTTTTTGACGAATACAATCAATATTTTTTAAACTAACGTTTTGGTATTTATATGAGTTTTTTATTTCATAGTCTGAACCGGCCATAGCTCCACCTACAACCGTAATTGTAACAGGATCGAGTTCAATACCTGAAACAACGTTGTTTGCTATATATGAAAATTTTCCACCAAGTTTAAATTCTCCTTTTACGGTTGTACCTACTTGAATGGTGTAAGATATGATGATATCTTTATCGAAAGGCAATTTCATCCATTGTAGTTTAACTTTTTGATCTTCAAAATGGAATTCACCATTTGCCGATTTTTTTTCTATTGCTGTAAAACCTACCGGCAGTTCTTGTTGAAAGCGTGCAAATCCTTCAATATCACCTTTGTGTATAGTAATTTCAACTGTAAATTCTTTACCTGCCTCAACTTGGCTTGGAATACTGGGTGTTAAGGTAACATCACCATCACCAAAAAAGTTAAATGATGAAAACACTCCTATTAAAATTAAAATTATTAGTTTATACATAATCGTATGATTTATAAATTAACTATTTTAAAATGTTAAAATTAAATAAAATATATAAAAAAACAAATTATTAATCACTAATACATAGTGATTTGTTATTGTAGAGCAATTTTTTGATATTATTTAAGTTTTATTCCGGCTTTTTCAATGGAAATAAGTCTTTTTTTGTAAAGTGCCCCAATAATTTTTTTATATGTTTTTTTGCTGATCCCGAACATTTTGTAAATAATTTCCGGTGAACTTTTGTCTGTTACAGCAATAAATCCGTCATGTTTTTTTAAAATGTCGAGAATTTTATTTAAGGAATCGTCAACTTTTTCATAGCCTTGTTTGTACAAATTAAGGTCTATTTTATTGTCTTCTCTTATTTTTTTTATATATCCTTTTATTTTTTGTCCGGTTTTTAATGTTTGAAACACTTCGTTTTTATAAAGCACTCCCCAGTGAGTGTTGTTTATTATGGCTTTATATCCAATATCTGTTTGGTTGCATATCAAGAGATTTACTTCTTGTCCTTCTTGGAAATTAACAGGTTGTTTGTCAAGAAATTTATCTAATTTTGATGAAGCAGCAATGCGTTCACTTTTTTCATCAAAATAAACGTAAACAATATATGATTTACCCTCTTCCATTTCTTGTTTTTGTTGATTAAAGGGTACTAATAAATCTTTTATTAAACCCCAGTCAAGAAAAGCTCCAAAAGAGCTAACAGCAACAACCTTTAATAAGGCAAAATCGCCAACCATTGCATAAGGTTTTTCAGTGGTAGCAATAATACGGTCTTCAGAATCGAGATAAACAAAAACTTCAACAAAATCGTCAATTTTATAATTTTCAGCAAGGTATTTTTTTGGCATTAATATTTCACCATAATTTTCCCCGTCAAGATAAACTCCAAAATCAACTTCTCTATTTATCTTTAATTTGTTTGTTTTACCTATCTCTACCATATAAATATAATTAAAAAGGCTAAAGGCTAAAAAATTCAAAGTATAAAGTAAAGAAAAAATATATATAGAAAAAAATAATTTTGAAATACTTTTTACTTTAGCCTTGTAACTACTATCATATCAATTTAATTCTGAAACATCCTATTGTTTTATGGCTATCAGTCAGCTGACTGATGGTTTTATTGTTAAATTGTTAAATTGTTGTCGCAATATAACAATCTAACCATCCAACCATAACGCCATTTAACCATTATCATATCTAAAAACCATTCCATACAATTATGTTCCGAAATTAATTTGTCAAGATACTACTTATAATCAAAACTACTGCCTCCTAAAAATTCTCTAATAATTGAAGTAGGAGGGATTTCTTTATCAGATATAGGAACAAAATAAGAGAAAAATTTTAAGAGACGGGCAGCTTCATCAAACTCAGGTTTGTCCGGCATAACTTCTTTCAGTATTGGGTCTGCGAATTTTTTGAGCACTCCAAACTCATATACTAAAGCTGTATTAAACATAATATCAGCATTTTCCTGATATGGGAAAATATTTTTATCCTCTCCGGCTCTAACACTTTGCCAACGTTTTATTGTATCTAAAGCACTATAATGACGATAACGATGATCTCTAATAATTCGCCTAATTAAACGGTTGTCAGTAGTAGGTATTCTGTTATGCTCGTCTAAAGATGTTGAAGTTAAAGCAGAAACATAAATTTTATATGTGTTTTCGTCATTTATTAAAGGAATAAGTTTTGGATTTAAGGCATGTATTCCTTCTGCAATAATAATATTTTCATTGTTGATTTTTAGTTTTGTACCATTGTAAAAACGCTTTCCTTTTTCAAATGAAAATTTTGGCAAATTAATTTCTTTACCGGCAAATAAGTCAATAATATCTTCATTAAATAATTTAATATCAAGTGACTCAAGTGCTTCGTAATCATATTCGCCGTTTTTGTCTTTTGGTGTTAATTCTCTGTTAACAAAATAGTTATCTAATGATATTGTGATTGGGTTTAGCCCAATAACTTTAAGTTGAATAGATAGACGTTTTGCAAAAGTTGTTTTCCCCGAAGATGAAGGTCCTGATATAAGTATTAATTTTATTTTACCCTTTCTACTGAAAATTTTATCAGCAATTTGTGCAACTTTTTTCTCATGTAATGCTTCCGAAATTTTTATTAATTCGTTTGCATTACCGGTAAGAACCATCTCATTAATGCTCCCTACTGTCCCTACTTCTAAAATTTCACCCCAATTCTTATACTCTTTGAAAATTTCAAACATTTTATTTTGCAATACTATTTCTTCTAATTCATCAGGATTCTTGATTCTCGGCACCATTAATAACATGCCCTCATAATATTTTACTATATCAAAAGTTTTTAAACATCCTGTTGACGGAACTAAATAGCCATAATAATAATCAATATTATTGTCTAAATAATAAATTGATGTATATAATTGATAGCGAGTTTTAAACAGTTTTGATTTTTTGACAAAATTGTTTTTTTCAAACAAATCAATAGCGTCTGTTGTTAAAATTTCTTCACGACGAAAAGGAATATCTTTTGCAATTATATTTCGCATTTTATTGCCTATCTCAAAAACCATTTCATTTGTTAATTTGGTATTTAAGCCTTCAATCTCACAATAATAACCTTTTGAAACAGAATGTTTTATTAAAAGATTGGCATAAGGATATAATTCTTTTACTGCTTTTTCTAATACAAACGATAACGACCTGACATACATTCTCATACCTTGAGGATGTGTTATATCAATAAATTTTATATTTTTGGGTTTGTAAATTCTGTAAGACAATTCTTTAAGTTTATTATTAACTATTGCACCAAGAATTGGGTATCGTAATTTTATGTGTTGGGATGCAGCTATTTCTTTTAAACTTGTGCCAAATTTATATTCTTTTTTCGATGAGTTATTCTCACAAATTATATTTATCATGTTATGTTTCTTTTTATTACAAAAGTAAAATTAAATTTGATTTTTGCAATTATGTTAATTTACGATATTTTTTTGTTTTGAGAAAAGGAAATTTTTCAAATTTTGAATCCACTCCGAAAAGTCTATTTTTGCCACAAAGCCACAAAGACATCCGCCAGCTGGCGGATTGGAAATAAACCCTTTATGACTTAGTATTGTATCCTCACAAAAAATGATGGTAATTTAAGGTTGAGTCCACTCCGAAAATAGGTAGAACGTCATTGCGAACGCAGTGAAGCAATCTTAATCATTTGACAATCTGTTACTTAACAAGATTGCTTCAGTCGTTCCCTGTGAAATAATTTTGCCTTGCAAAATTGCTTCGCCATTGTGAAATATGCTTTGCATTTCACTTGGTAAACATTTCACAGGGTAAATCTCTTTCGCAATGACGGCTTTTTGACTTTTCGGAGTGGACTCAATGTTTAAATCCGCCGGCTGGCGGACTGTCAGAGTGCGAAGCTCCTGACAGAGTTTGATGTTTAGAGTTTAAATTATAAATTACC
>JAUVJB010000038.1 GCA_030592465.1 Bacteroidota bacterium
TACAGATTGCTTCTCCGCCAGCTGGCGGATCGCAATGACGAATAATAATAAATGACTTAGTTTTCGTTCAAGCACTAATTAATACAAAACGTCCGGATTAAATCATAAATCATAAATCATAAATCATAAATCAAAATTCCTCTTGTCTTTTTCCTTTTGTCTTTATATCTTTACCTTTTATCTTATTAAAATAATTTTGAATCTAACAGTATCACATAAAAGTTTAAATAAAAGCCTTTTTGAAGAATTATTCAAAGAGAATTTTACTCAATTATGTGGTTTTGCCCAAAGTTATATTTATGATTTAGATGCATCAAAAGAAATTGTTCAGGATGTTTTTATAAACCTTTGGCAGAAAAAAGAAAATATTGATTTAAGTAAATCAATAAAATCTTATTTATATACATCGGTGAAAAATCGTTGTTTAAACTATATTAGAGATAATAAAAAGTTTAGAAGTAAAGTGTTGGATGTTGATATTGCCGATTACGATTATTCTTTCGATAGTGATTTTCTTGTTGAAAACGAGCTGCAAACAAAAATTACAGCCACATTGAATAGCTTACCCAAAAAATGCAAACAAGTATTTGAATTAAGCAGATATGAGAATTTGAAAAACAAAGAAATTGCCGAAAGATTAGACATATCTGTTAAAACTGTAGAAGCACAAATGACAAAAGCTTTAAAGATATTTAGAGAAAATTTAAAAGATTATTTAACAATATTAATTTTAATTTTATTGAAGAAATTTTAAAAACAGATAAGGGATAACTTATTATTAAGTGTATAATAAGTGAGCAATATGGGGAAAAATAATACACATATCGACAATATTGACCTGATTAGCAGGTATTTGACTAACGAAATTGATAGCAGGGAAACCGTTTTGCTCGAAAACTGGGTTTTAAAAAGTGAAGAAAATAAAAATATTTTTAATAAATTAAAAAAGACATGGGCATTAAGTAATACTGTTAAAAGCACTAATATTGATATTAATGCAGAGTGGAATAAGATACAAAACAAAATATTTTCAAGTTCAAAAGAAACAATTGTAAAAAGCATTAAGCAGAAAAGCAATAATTTTAGCTTTATATATAGAATTGCAGCTATTGTTGTTCTTTCTTTTTCAATAGCTTTTTCAGCATATTATTTTATTCATAAAAGTAAATACAACACATTTGTTGCAGAGAATTCTGTTGTAACTCAAAAAATTTCCGATGGTTCGATAATCACATTAAACAATAACTCTAAAATTGAAGTTCCTAAAGAGTTTGATGCTAATGTAAGAAAAGTTAAACTTAAAGGTGATGCGTTTTTTGATGTTAAACACGATGAAGCAAAACCGTTTATTATAGAAACAGGTAAAATTGAAATTCAAGTTCTTGGGACTTCATTTTATGTTAAGTCTCAAAAAAACAGTCCTACTATTGAGGTAATTGTTAAAACAGGAAAAGTTGCTGTTCGACTTGCAAATGATTTAAAAAACGAGATAATATTAACGCCTGACGAAAAGGGAATTTTTACAAAAAGTAATAACCAATTTAAAAAAATAAGTAACACAGATGTAAATTATTTATCATGGAAAACAAAATTTTTAATTTTTAAAAATGAGAAGTTTATAAATGTTGTTAAAAAATTAAATGAGACATATCATACGCATATTATAATTACAAATCATAGAATTAATAATTGCACTATTACTGCAACTTTTAACAATAAATCGATTGATGCAGTTTTAAATATTTTACAAGCAACCCTTGATTTAGATATAAAAAAGCAAAAAAACACTATCTTTATATCAGGAAATTCGTGTGAATAAAAAAATGTGAACTATTCATAACTTATACTTTGCGTGATTATATTTTGCACTTCGGCAATCTCAGTAGAACCGTAATATGATTTGTTATTTGTTTCACTGCCTGCCCTGTGAAATTGCGAAGCAATATTTCACGGGGTCATTTGTTGTCATTTAGCTTCGCCGTCATTCAGTTGTTCATTGAATATTCAAAAAAGGAAATCAAAAAAAATCTTAATCTAATTTGATAAGTTTATTACATATAAATTATTCTGCTTTTTGTAAAAGATTGTGTTTAATTCTTTTCACATTATTTATTACACAATATGCAGTAAGCCAGAATATTGACTTGTCAAAAAGAATATCTGTAAACGAAACTAACTCAACAATAGAAGAGGTAATACAATCAATAAGTAAAAAATCAGGAATAAATTTTTCATACAGTACTCAGGTTTTCACTACACAAAAAAACATTTCATTTGCAGTAAAAAACAAATCCATTGAAGAAACTTTAGAAAAATTATCTAAACAGTTTAATCTTGATTATGAAATTGTTGAGAAACAAATAGTTTTAAAAAAATCAACAAATAAAGATAATAAATCCAAAATTGAAAGATATACTATTAGCGGGTTTATAAAAGACAGGGAATCCGGCGAAAGCCTTATTGGAGCGACAATATTGGTAAAAGGAACACAAACAGGCACAATAACAAACGGCTATGGTTATTTTTCGATGACAATTCCTCAAGGTAATTACGATATTGAAATTTCATATATAGGTTACATTCGTGAGAGACAGAATATTGAATTAAATAAAAACATAAAAATTAACTTTGACTTACAATATAACAGCGAAATTTTTGAAGAAATAAAAGTTGAGTCAAGAGAGTATATAGATAAGATTGCAAAAGGACAGATGAGCCAAATAAATATTAAACCAGAAAATATTGCAAATATTCCTGAATTTATTGGAGGAGCAGGTTTAATAAAAAGTTTGCAAACTTTACCCGGCATAAAAGTTTTTAGCGACGGTTCTGCTTTCTTTTACGTAAGAGGAGGCAATAGAGACCAGAATTTAATATTAATAGATGAAGCTCCAATCTATAATCCTGCACATCTTTTTGGCTTTTATTCGGTAATTATTCCCGATGTTACAAAAGACATAAAAATATATAAAGGAGACGTGCCTGTTTCAATGGGAGATAGGTTGTCATCGGTTATTGATATAAAAACAAAAGACGGGAATATGAATAAATTTGAAACAAACGGTGTTTTAAATCCTTTAGTTTACAGATTTTCTCTCGAAGGTCCTATTATAAAAGAAAAATCATCCTTTTTTATATCTTATCGACATTCAAATTTTAAGTGGATTTATAAAAAAGCTGCTCCAAATTTAAAACTTTATTTTTATGATTTGAATGCAAAATTTAATATTAAACTTAATCGCAACAACAGAGTATTTTACACGTTTTATTATGGTGCTGATATTTTGTCAAATACTAACACAGAACTAGCACATTTTGGTATAAACTGGCGAAATCTTACATCAACATTAAGATGGAATCATATTTACAGTGAAAAACTTTTTTCAAATACTACTTTATATTCAAGCTTTTATAATTATAATTTATCACTAACTGAAAGAGAACGATATAAGTGGAACTCAACTATTACAAATTTTACTCTTAAAACAGATTTTACATATTATTTACGCCCTGAACATTCTCTGCGTTTTGGTGCAAGTATAAATGCTCATAGATTTAATCCCGGTAATATAAATGTTAATAATACGTATATTCCAAAAGTTCCTGAAATTAAATCAGCTAAATCAGTAATTTATTTTAGCAGCGAACGCAAGATAAGCCATAAAATATCTTATGTTTTGGGTTTAAGATTAACAAGCTGGAAAAACACAGGTCCAACAACTGTTTATCTTTTCGATAATAATTATAATGTTAATGATACTGTTTTAATTGACACAAACAAGGTTTTTAGCACTTATGTAAATTTAGATCCCAGAATTAATTTAAAATATCAAATTGACAGCACATCATCAATTAAATTTAGTTATGGCACTTATCATCAATATATACAATTGCTTTCTAATACAACAAGCCCTTTTACATCATTAGAAGTGTGGTTGCCAAGTGGAACAAACATAAAACCTCAAAAAGCAGAGCAGTTTACATTGGGATATATTAAATTTTTACAAAAACAAAATCTTGAGTTTACAAGCGAAGTTTATTATAAGAAGATGAATAATCAAATAGAATACCAATCTCATGCAAACATGCTTTTAAATCCGTTGATTGAAGGAGAACTTCGTTTTGGGAAAGCATGGTCGTATGGTGCCGAATTTATGATTAAGAAAACTAAAGGCAGATGTATTGGCTGGATAAATTATACTTACTCAAGAGTTTTTAAACAAACAAATGACATTAACGAAAATAAAACGTATCCGGCATTTTATGACCGTCCACACGATTTTGCTGTTTATCTATCGTATCAAATAAATAAACGATTGGGAATTTCGGCAAACTGGGTTTATAACACAGGTTCGGCAATTACAACTCCGGTTGGATACTATACTTATAATGGAAGTAATATCCCTGTATATGGGGATAAAAATAACGACAGATTGCCTGATTATCACCGTCTTGACATTGCAATGAATTATAGATTAAACAAAAAACCAAGGAAATTTCAACACAGGCTGATTTTTTCAATTTACAATGTTTACAACAGAATAAATCCTATCTCGATTAATTTTAATAAAGTAAAAACCCGAAATGGAGAATATGTTGTTCCTGCAAATGTTTATGGAACAAACCAAATAGTAACAACAGAACAGTATTTATTAGGCTTTATGCCTTCGTTAACATACAAATTTCGATTTTAGATTATGAGAAAATTATTTTCCATATTATTTATTATTAGTTTGTTTTCGTGCGAAAAGCAAATAGAATGGACAACAGAAAAAGCAAATTTTAACACTGTTGTTGTTGAGGCAATAATAACTAACGAAAACAAATATCAAGAAATAAGATTATCTAAACCAAGAACTGATATTAATGACGAAACCGTGCCTGTTTCTGATGCGTTGGTTAAAGTTTACTATGATGACAGTGTATATTATTTTAGAGAGAAAGATACCGAATACGGGACATATTTAAGTAACAATAAATTTATGGCTGTTGTTGGTAAAACATATTATTTAGAAATCAGTTATAATGAAAAAATTTATTTAGCAAAGTCACAGATGACTCCGGTAAAACCTTTTTTCCCGTTAACATATCGTAAAGTTAATTCAACAAGTAATAATTACGAAATTACGTGGGTTGCAAATACTTATGATTTGAACGAACAAGCAATGTATGAGATTGATATTGACTGGACATCTGTTCCTAATGCTTCTGCTGACACCATTAAAAAAGCAAAACTTTATTATTATACATTAAATACAGTTGATGTAAGTCAAGCATTTTCACCTGACCTTGAGAAAGTTGAATTTCCACGAGGAAGTATAATTATTGAAAAGAAATATTCTTTAACAGATGATTATGCAGATTTTATTCGTTCCCTTTTGGCAGAAATTCAATGGAGAGGAGGTTTCTTTGACGAAGCTCCGGGAAATTTGAATACTAATATTGATAATGGAGGATTAGGATATTTTAGTGTTTGTTCGGTAGTTACACAAACAATTGTTGTTAAATAGTATTCTCGCGGAAGCTCTGTATATTCCGTCATTGCGAGAAGGAACGACGAAGCAATTCTTTGATTTTAGATTTTAAGCAGATAAAATTCATGAATTTCATATATTTTTTTTTATTAGTGTCCGACTAAAAATAATTATGAACTATAAAAACGCACTATTAATAAGGCTTTGATAAATATTTTGTCCGTCAGCTGGCGGACTATGATTTGGATGAATATATCTTGCTACAAATATTTCGTCCGTCAGCTGATGGACTGTTTTTAAACTCCGTTAGGAGTGAAATGTTTATAGAACATAGTAATAACCACAATTTTAGAGCTCCGTAGGAGCGAAATATTAAATAACATTTAAACGATAATTATAATAATGTTAAATTTAGTTGGACACTAATAATTTTTTTAATCAAACATAGGGTGTTTTTAAAAGTATGTGTATTAAAGATGAAACAAAAATTAAAAATAGTATTAACTTAAAATTGAAAGTCATGAAAAAATTAAATTTAATCTTAGTAATCGCAGTTTTATTATCTGCACCTTTTTTCCAATCATGTGAGAAAAATGAAGTACCCCCAAAAACAGAAAGTATCATACCTGAATCTTTTAAGGTTGATATACCTGATGCAATAAGCAGTGCAAACACACAAAAATCAGCAATGCTTGCTAATGTTGATACACTTCAGGGGAATGACATCTACCAACATTTAAGAACATTTATTTATGTTGGTGAAAGCGCAGCAGATCTTGTTCAAAATATTATGTTGGGAATCGCTGTTTATGACATAAATCATGCAATGTCTTTATCTTATGAAAGTGATGAGGACGGAAGAATAAAAAATTTAGAAGTTATTGAAGGCTCAACTTTTGACGGACAAAGTTGGGAGTATGAGTTGACAATTACTGATGCAAATTCTACATCTAATGCCGATGAAGGTAAAGCATTACAAGTATTTTGGAATGTAAGTCCTGTAAGAGGTATTGCAATTATTAAACCTTATAATTGTAATCGTAATGAAAGTGCCTCAAGCCCTGATGCAATGTTTAAAGTAACTTATAGTGAAGCCGGTGATATGGGTTATGACAAACATATGATTATCGAAATTGCAGAACTTCCTTTAGAAGATCCTTTAGAAAATTGTTACTCAATCAGTTCTCTTAAAATGTTTGTTGGCAGAAACGGTGATGTTGTTGATGTTTATGGAAACACTGACCATCCTAATGCTATATTTATTAATGGTGATGTAGGTTTTGATTGGGCTTTCGCAGCATCATCATCTAAAATTAATGATATTGGTGTTGCCGAAGTAGGATTGCCATCTAACTCATTAGATGCAAGTGATAGAACTACTTTATTAGAAACATACTCAATTAAAAATGTTTTTAGCGAACAAATTTATGACCAATGGCCAACAATAGACAGTGTTAGTGTTCAAACATTTCTACATAACACAGAAGCTCCCGGATTTTTCGACCGTAACGGATTTATTCAAGGTGGAACAGCTCCTAACTCACAATACGATAATCTCATAACAAGTATGATGAACTTAACACCTTATAATCCTTTAGATATTAAGAACTTAAGCATTAGTTTTAAATAAACGATTTTAAATAATGTAAAAAATAAAAAGCTGCCTCAATTGATTTTGAGGCGGCTTTTTTGGTAGTCGGGCATGGTAATAATCTTGCAGGGTGTAAGTCTCTGTATGTGCCAGGTTGATATACTTTGAGAGATTATATTTTGCACTTCGGCAAGCTCAGTAGAGCCGTAATATAATTTGTCATTTAGCTTCGCTGTCATTTGGCTTCGCTGTCATTTGGCTTTGCCGTCATTTGTTGTCATTACGCTTCGCCCCAGTACGCTCCGCTACGGGGTAAACTATGGGGCAGGCAATTAATGACTATATATTAAAATTATAATTGTTTTGTAGTGTATAAATTAGCTCAAATTATTACGAAGCAGAGTATATATTCAATTTATATAGACACAAACTTTAGGGCAGGTATCTTTTACCGAGCTACTAAAAGGTTGCATCCTCTAATATCACTATTATCAAAGCGACCAAGCACTTCAAAACCCCCATCATTATGGACTTTACCCAAGTCTTTAGTCTCAATAAACGAACATGAATTTATGTTTGCTAAATCAATAATATTTATTCCTCCGGATTTACCGGTTTCGAGTAAAGTAAATGGGTCGTATGTGTCTCTAATTAATATTTTCATCCATGGAGGAGTGTGAAAAATGCTATTGCCTTTTGAATAGGCTTGTGATAATAGTTCTGTCATGCCATATTCTGAATGAATAGATTTTACTCCAAGTTGTGTTGTTAAAATTTGATGTATCTTTTCACGAACAATTTCTTTACGTTTGCCTTTCATCCCTCCGGTTTCCATCACAATTGTATTGTTAAGATTAAATTGATAATTCTCAGCCAAATCAAGTAAAGCATAAGTGACTCCCAACAAAATAGTTTTTTGTTTAATTTTATTCAGATAAATTAATTTTTCGGATAGCTCATCAATATTATGCAAATAAAAACCACTATCAGGATGTTTGCTCCTTTTTATCATATCATCAGTCATGTAAATAAGCGAAGACCCTTCTCTTTCGAGATAAGACGGGAGTAATGCTAAAACACAATAATTCTTAATATCACCATAAAAAAATTCAAACCCTTTTCTAAAGCTATCTTCATAAATAGTAATATCAGAGACATAGTGTTTGCTTGTACTTAATCCTGTTGTGCCGCTACTTGTAAATATTTGTTCATGTTTAGAGTTCTCTGCAATAATTCGATGATTTTTAAAAAAATCGATGGGTAAAAAGGGAATATCTTTTATGTTATTAATATGATTTTTATTTATATCAAGATATTCAATATACTGTTTATATACAGGAATGTTATTTGATTGTATCTTAAAAATTTTTAATGCAAATTTTTCAAATTCAGCATTGTTTTCAATTTGAAAAATTTTAGTTTTAAGGTTATTATACATAAGATGTTTGGTTCTTTTTTAATTTAAGTGGGTAATCAAATTTGCCACCCTTTATGTATTTTACCCGCTCTAAATCATATAGAACAAGATGTTTTATGTGAAAAATTATTTTACAAAAATATATATTAGTTTATTGAGAATTAAATATTGTAACTACAATTTTTCTTAAATTGCGAGGTCCATCAAATTCACATAAAAAAATATTTTGCCATGTTGACAATCCTAATGTACCGTTAATAACAGGTATTGTTTCGCTTGGACCGACAATGCCGGCTTTTAAATGAGCATCGCCATTATTGTCTTGTGCATCGTGTTCCCAAACTCCGGCAGGAATTAATTTTTTTAAAAGATTAACAACATCATTTTGAACCGAATAATCCCAATTTTCTTGTATCATAATGGCAGCGGTAGCACCTTGTACATATACGTTTGCTGTGCCTGTTTGCACTTTGCTGAGTTCAATAATAGTTTTTACTTCATTAGTAATATCATATAAACCATTATGTTTATCAGTACTTATTTGTATTATTTTTTGCATTTTTGTATGTTTACAAAATTAACTTTTAAAGTTACGTTAATTTATATTAATAATGAAATATTTTAATGATTTATGGAAATCATTTGATGGTTTAGATTTGTATGTAAACAATTGGCAACCTGATTATTACCCTAAAGCAATAATTAATTTTGTTCATGGTTTAGGAAGTCATAGTGGTAGAATTGAAGAATGGGCAAAAAGATTTGTGAATTCGGGTTATGCTGTTTTGTCTTTTGATTTACGAGGGCATGGCCTGTCTGAAGGAAAGATTGGCTATGTTAAGTCGTATGATTATTTAATGAAAGATATTGATAATTTGCTAACTCATTCAGATAAAATATATCCCAATATACCTAAAATTTTTTATGGACATAGTCTCGGCGGTAATTTAGTATTAAATTATGTACTTACACATAAATTAGACTATAAAGCTGTAATAGTAACATCACCTTGGCTGCGATTAGTAATGCAGCCATCAAAAACAAAAGTATTTTATGCTAAATTAATAGGTAAGATTTATCCATTTTTAATAGTACCAACAGGCTTAAAACCCGAATTATTAACTCATGATATTGAACAAGTAGAAAAATATATTAATGATCCTTTAACACACGATAAAATATCGATTAATTTATATAGTGAAGTAAATAAAAAAGGAAGATGGGCTTTAAAAAATGCTGACAGATTAAAAATTCCTCTTTTATTAATGCACGGAAATGCTGATGGAATTACTTCGCACAAAGCAAGTGAAGAGTTTGCCGAAAATTCAAAAAAATATACAACATTAAAAATTTGGGATAAAATGTGTCATGAGCTTCATAACGAAATTAATAATAATGAAGTGTTTGATTATATTTTAAACTGGATTGAGAATTTATAATCTTATGAGGTAAGTTCTCAATAATTAATGGTTATAAAGGCTAAAGGCTAAAGTAAAAAGGCTAGAGTAAAAAGTATTTCAAAATTATTTTTTTCTATTTTTTTTAACACATATTGAACATAGAATATTTTTTAGCTTTGAGATTTTTTTACTAAATTATCTATTTCATCATTTAATTTGCCTGCCCCGTGAAATAATCAGGCAGTTGCCTGATTAATTTTGCACCGCAAAATTATTTCACAGGGTAAACTTTAGCCTTTTGGCTTTAATAAATTTTTAGAGTTATATTATTGAATCATTACTTTTTGAGAGGATGCCTTATGAGTTTATTTAGGATAAATATTGACATAACAAAATCGAACTCAAATATTACTTATAAAACAAAAACAGTTTTTATGGGTTCGTGCTTTACCGAAAATATTGGCGATAGGCTGTTTGAATTAAAATTCCCTGTTGAGATTAATCCTTTTGGAATTCAATATAACCCGACATCTGTAAAAAACAGTTTGAATTTATTAATTGATAAAAAAATATTTATTCAAAACGATATTCATTTTTATAATGAGCGATGGTTTAGTTTTTATCATCACAGTAAATTTTCAAATTCTGATAAAGAAAAATGTCTTTATAATATTAATACAAAAATTAAGCAGGCATCAGAGTTTTTAGAAAACGCCGATACTTTATTTATTACATTTGGTACTGCATGGGTTTATCAATTAAAGGAGAATAGAGAAATTGTATCGAATTGTCATAAGCTGCCGGCAAACCAATTTAACAGGTTTTTATTAGATGTTGACGATATTTATAACGATTATTTAATACTGATAAAACGATTATCAGACCTAAATCCTAAACTGAGAATAATTTTTACAATTAGTCCTATTCGTCATTTAACAGATGGTGCTGTTGGAAACCAAATAAGTAAATCGACCTTAATTCTTGCAGTGAACAAACTAAAAGAGCATTTTAATAATGTTGAATATTTCCCTTCTTATGAGATAATGATGGATGATTTGCGTGATTATCGTTTTTATACTGACGATATGTTTCATATTAACGAAACTGCAATAAATTATATCTGGCAAAAATTTTCTGAAACTTATTTTGATGATGATACTAAAAATATAATAAATAGAATTGAAAAAATAATCAAAAATAAATATCACAAGCCTTTTAACCCGACTTCACAGCAGTATAAAGACTTTTTAAAAAATAATTCAGATAAAATTAATAATCTGTTACAGCAATATCCTTATTTAGATTTAGAAGATGAAAATTTTTTTTTTAATGATTGATTGTAGAGTTTAAAGTTTGAGACTACTCCGAAAACAGGTAGAACGTCATTGCGAACGCAGTGAAGCAATCCCAATCATCTAACAATCTGTCATTTAACAAGATTGCTTCAGTCGTTCCTCTTTCGCAATGACGGCTTTTTGACTTTTCGGAGTAGCCTCAAGTTCATAAAGTTAAAAGTATTATTTGTAATTTGTTGATTTTCAAAATTTTTAAGATTTGGAAAATTTGTAGAAAATAATTCATAATCATGAAAAACGCAATATTAACATTTAGTTTAATCATTTGTTATTTTATTTCATTTGGTCAAAATTTTCACGGAGGTCCTATCATTGGTTTCACAGCTACGCAAGTAGATGGGGATACTTATTCCGGATATAATAAAGCAGGAGTTATTATTGGCGGGTTTGTAAATAAGAAATTATCTGATGTGTGGTCATCTCAGCTTGAGATTAAATATATACAAAAAGGCAGTAAAAAAAAATCAAAAAATAACGACCCAAAATATTACAAACTAAAGTTAGATTATTATGAAGTACCCATTATTATGCAATATCTGTATAAAGATAAGATAACTTTTGAAACGGGTTTGGCTGTGGCTTATCTTGCAAAAGCAAAAGAAGATAATGATGGTTACGGGCTTATTGATGCCAATCCTCCTTTTAATAAATTTGAAGTCAGTGCTCTCGCAGGTGCGAATTATAAAATTACACAAAGATTAATTTTTAATTTAAGAGCATCATATTCAATGCATCAAATTAGAAATCATACTCTTAGAAGTACTATGTGGCTTAGATACGGGCAATTTAATAATGTTATAAGTTTTTCAATTTATTATTGGTTATAAAGATATTGACATTTTTCATAATTATTTTTGTTGGACAATAGTGAGAATAATAATATTTATTCAATTCAAATTGTAAAAAAATTAAATACACTGAAATGATAAAGATTGACATTCCGGGACACGGTATTCTATCATTAGAATATTTGGTAATGGATTATAACGGCACTTTGGCTTTAGACGGAAAATTATTTATTGGCTTGGAAGAACTACTTAATAAATTATCTCAAAATTTACAACTGCATGTTATTACTGCCGATACTTTTGGACAAGTGGCTGAAAATATGAAAAATGTAAAATGCAATTTGCATATCATTGGCAAAGAAAATCAGGGGCATCAAAAACAAGCGTATGTGGAAAATTTAGACGCAACAAAAGTATGTGCCATAGGTAATGGAGTTAACGATGCATTGATGCTTCAGGTTGCCGCTTTAGGCGTTGCTCTCATTCAGACAGAAGGTGCAAATGTAAAAACTCTTATAAATGCTGATATTGTTTCAATTTCAATATTTGATGCTTTAGGACTATTGCTGCATCCAAAACGCTTGGTGGCAAGTTTGAGAGAGTAACAAAAATATGAAAAAATACTATTAATCAAATTATTTGATTAATGATAAAATTTATGTAATAAACTATACTCATCAATATTCCTTATCATTTTTTTATATTTTTATCACTCTTCCCGCTCCACCGCTAACATATTTTTCCGGATATCGCAGCTTTATTTCCGATTGAAATTGAGTACAATGACAAGCACAAACTAATTTCAAATTTTTTAACAAATCAAATTCGTTAAAACCGTGCAAGCCTCCAATTAAAGCATAAATTTTCCCGTAATTTGAAGATGCTGTTAAAATATTCTTTATGCCTGGATGAGAACAACCGGCAATCACAACTATACCTTTATCTGTTTTAACTGCCATGGACTGTTCTATTCCTTTAAGCTCTCCGGTAGAAAAAATGTTTTCATGAATTTTAAGAGGTTCTTTAACGCTTATTACCTTTACCTCTTTTTCTTTACTAATATTGCAGGAACTGGGAGCATAAATTTTTACATTTTTGTTTTTTTTAAGAAAATCTGAAAGACCCCCAATATGATCCCAGTGAGAATGAGAGATAAATATCTCATCGATATCTTTTGGTTCAATATTTAATTTTTCCATATTATGGAGCAGTATTGAGCCTTTCGCTCCGGTATCGAAAAGAATTTTCGGGGTATTTTTTACTTCTACCAAACAAGAAAAACCCCAGTCAGACAAAAGTCCTTTTTTATATACCGTGTTGTCATAGATTATTGTAACTTTCATTTTTATTTATTATTTTTTTATTATTGTTCCTGAATATATAAAAGAATGTTGTTTCATTTTAATCCATTTTCCTTGTTCAATACCAATTAAATTACCGCATTGACATTTAATTTTATTCCCATCTTGGAGACTATAATTTTCGATTATTCGTTCTTTCCAACAATGCCATAAATGTCCATTTCCAATTTTTTGATATTTGAAAATCTTTTTTTTGCATTTAGCACACTTAACTATTATCATTTTATTTACAATTCATAAGCAAGATTTTCATCTTGCGGTAATTTTTTATCATTTCATCTTCGCGTGAGTTATCATAAAGAATAGAGGCAGGATGCTGTAAAGGAAATATTATTTTATTTTCAACTACAATAGGGTTGCCGCAAATTGTGTGAAATTCCTGTTTAGATGGGAATGAGACAGCATATTTTTCAAAAATGTATTTAATTGCATAATAACCCAAGGGAACTAATATTTTCGGATTTACTAATTTTATTTCTTCGTTCAGGTAATCGCTGCAAACCTTAATTTCATCCTGCTTTGGTTTTCTGTTTTTTGGCAGCATACATTTAATCAGATTTGTCATGTAAATTTCTTTTCTATTGATATCTGCTTTTATCAATAATTTATCTAATACTTTACCTGAAGGTCCGATAAACATTCGTCCTTCTCTATCTTCTTTTTCTCCTGGTGCCTGAGCTATTAACATGAGATTAGCATTTTGGTTTCCCTCACCACAAAGAGCATTTATTCCGGTTTCCGATAATCTGCATTTATGGCATTTTTTTATTTCTTTATTCAAATTAATAATTCCTATCATGATGCCGGCTTTTTCTTGTTTTTGCTATTTTGCGTTCTTCATTATTTAAAATTGTTCAGAATACGTTCTTTATATTCAATATTTTTATTTGATTTATGAGTCCACTCCGAAAAGTAAAATAAAAGGAAATGCTACTAAAGTAATAAGACATGTCTGCGTACGGCATCCCCGCTACCACACGATTGCATCGTGTGGTTTTTATTTAATAACAAAAACATTATTTAATATTCCTTTTTCACAACTATAATCTTTAGCACTACTATAAATATAGTCTTCAGGTCTAAAAACTAAACCATCTTCTACAGGATTATTATGAATATAATTAATTTTTTCATCTATTACTTTACTGAAGTTTCGGAGCAAAATTTTCTTGTAAAAACAGGTGTTTCAGAGCCAATTTTTTTGAAAAAACACACCAAATATAAGTGTAAGTATCCGCCAGCTGGCGGATAAATATGCGATATTTTCCATTTTTATAAGATTATGCGACCTTATTAAGCGTTTTATTTGGAAACAAAGTTACTATTTTTTCAAGTATTTTATCATTTTGCATAATATCATCCGCCAGTTGTCGGAAAATAAAATCAATTCCTGATATTTTACATAATAATTCTATAAGTTCTATACAAATTCCCAATAAACGAGTAACTAAATCTATTTTAATTAATTCGTCACTATACTCTGCTTCGTAATAATTTGAGCTAATTTATACACTACAAAATAATTATAATTTTAATATATAGTCATTAATTGCCTGCCCCATAGTTTACCCCGTAGCGGAGCGTACTGGGGCGAAGCGCAATGACAACAAATGACCCCGTGAAATATTGCTTCGCAATTTTACCCTGTGAAATAATTTTGCTTTGCAAAATTGCTTTGCATTTCACAGGGTGAACAGGGCAGGCAGCAAAGCCAAATGACAGCGAAGCTAAATGACAAATTATATTACGGCTCTACTGAGCTTGCCGAAGTGCAAAATATAACATCTCAAAGTATATAACTCAGAAAGTCTTTCTTTTTAAAAGCATAATGTTTATCAGAAATAATATTTTTTATCCCCTAAAATTTTAATTATTCTATAATAATTTATAGCTTTGTAAGCTATGCACCATTTTAAAAGGTAAGTGTTTGAAACCAAAATGGTTAAAAATATAATTAACGTTTAATTTAAAATTTATACTTATGAAAAAATTTTTATTAATAATTCTTGCACTATTTGCATACAATTTTTCTTATGCACAATGTACCGATTTGTTTTTCTCGGAATATGTTGAAGGTTCAGGGAATAATAAAGCATTGGAGATTTATAATCCGACTGACCATGCAATTGATTTATCCGGTTATGTTGTAAAAAGATATAGCAATGGTGCTACTACACCAACAGCAGGTGGGATAACTAATCTTACAGGAACAATTGAGCCGTATCATACATTTGTATTTGTAAATGGACAAACTACCTCAACAGGAACATCAACGGCTTGTGACTCTGTTTTACAAGCAATGGCAGATATGTTAGATCATGAATATCCTGCACCGACATATATGAATGGTAACGATGCTATTACTCTTGAAAAAATAAATGGTGATATAGTTGATATTATAGGTAAAGTTGGTGAAGATCCCGGTGAAGGTTGGTATGATCAAGCTTCTACTAATTATATTACAAGTGATTATTGGTTAGCTTGGACAAAAAATCATACTTTAATTTGCAAACCGGCAGTTGAACAAGGTGTTACTCAAAATCCCGGAAGTGCAGGTGCTCCTTTATATTTTATGGTAAATGTAGAATGGGATTCTTTACCTAACAACACTTGGGATAGTCTTGGTAGTCATACCTGCGATTGCTATAGTGCAAATCCAATGTTTTTTGATTATACTTCGGTAAATGTAAATTGTTATGGAGATTCAACCGGTTCTATTGATATTACTGTTTCCGCTGGAACAGAGCCATATTCATATAACTGGTCAAACGGAGTAACTACAGAAGATATTAACAATTTAGTGGCAAATGCTTATACTGTAACAGTTACTGATAATAATAGTTATACATTAATAGAAAGCATTGAAATTACAGAACCTGATTCAATTAGTGTTAATTATAATTATGGAGTAAATCTGATTTGTTATGGCGATTCAACCGGTTCTATTGATTTATCTGTATCGGGAGGGACATATCCATATTCATATATTTGGTCAAACGGAGCAACAACCCAAGATATTAATAATTTAGCAGCAGGCACATATATTGTAACGGTAACTGATTCTAATACGTGTAACGTTTCAAAAAGCATTGATATTATTGAACCTGATTCAATTAGTGTTTTCTGTGATTATATGACAAATCCATGTTATGGTGATTCAACAGGTTCCATTGATTTATCTGTATCGGGAGGGACATATCCATATTCATATATTTGGTCAAACGGAGCAACAACCCAAGATATTAATAATTTAGCAGCAGGCATATATATTGTAACTGTAACTGATTCAAATACGTGTAACAATTCAA
>JAUVJB010000014.1 GCA_030592465.1 Bacteroidota bacterium
ATTTACAATAGCAAATAATGATACATCAGGACCTCCTGCATAATCACTTGTTGAAAGTAAATTTACCCATGTTGTTCCATTATAATAGAAAAAGCATTGAAAATCTGTATCAAAAACCAAAAGACCAGTTGCAGGATTACTAACACCTTCTCGTTGAGCAGTAGTTAATCGAGGCACAAGCATACCTTTGGTTGTTGATTTAACATCGAGCATTGCACTGCTGTTAGCAGTATAACCGTTATCATCGGTTATTGCTATGTTTTGTGCAGATAACTGAGAATTAAAAAAACTAAATAGAAACAGAATTACTGAAATTTGTTTTAGAGTTTTCATAATGAACTAATCTTAAATTATAAAAAATTATTTAATGTTGAGTCCACTCCGAAAAGTGTCGGTGTGAATATTTTCATAAAAAGGCTACAAGTTTATTGTCTTATAATCAGCAAATTAACAAATTCAGACCGACACTAAAATGCTTATTTTTGCGTTTTTTAGACTTTTCCGAGTATATTCAATGTTATAAATATATAAAAAATTATAACAATAAGCAATTTTTTTTTGATGTACTGTAAAAAATAAGTGAGTAATGAAAAAAATTACAATATACTTTTGCAGTTCAACTGTAAAAATAAGTTATATGTACTTTGAAATATGTCGTTGGTCGATAAAATATAAATTGCATATTATAATTTTGTATCTTTACATGAAATAATTAAAACTATAAAATTATGAAAAAGAACGTAAAAAAACTAAGTGGACTTTTTATTATTATTTTGGCTTTAAGTATTAACTCTTGTCAAAAAGATGACATTAACAAAACTGTTTCAAATGACAATATCGGCATAATGAGTAATGACGATAACGGAAAAATTATTGAAGGGCAATATATTGTTGTTTTAAAAAAAGGCAATATAAACAAATCTGCAATTGTAGCACAAAATTACGAAGCAATAAGCACATTTATGCGTAAGGAAGCAAATAAAATTGTTGCAAAAAACCAAATACCGGAAAGTGTAATTAATCATGTTTATGGAAAAGCAATTGATGGTTTTTCTGCAAAATTAGATGCTACAATGGTTGAGAAATTAAAAAATGACCCAATTGTTGATTATATTGAACCCGATCGTATTGTTACCTTAGGCAAACCTTCGGGACATGGACACGGTGGTGGTGGTTCAACTGCTCAAGAAACACCTTATGGAATTGCTCGAGTTGGCGGTCCTGTAAGCGGTGTTGGAAAAACTGCTTGGATTATTGATACAGGTATTGATTTTGATCATCCTGATTTGAATGTTGACGTATCAAGAAGTAAAACCTTTGTTGCAAGAACAAAAAATGCAGACGATCAAAATGGACACGGCACACACGTTGCCGGAACAATTGGAGCTATTGATAATGAAATTGGAGTAGTAGGTGTTGCTGCCGGAGCAACTGTTGTTCCTGTAAGAGTTCTTGACCGTAGAGGAAGTGGTACAATCTCAGGTGTAATTTCAGGTGTTGACTATGTTGGCACAATGGGACAAAGTGGTGATGTTGCAAACATGAGTCTCGGAGGAGGTATTTCTCAAGCTCTTGATGATGCTGTTCTTAGTGCTTCTGCCAAAGTAAAATTTGCTATTGCTGCAGGTAACGAAAGTGATGACGCTAACAACAGTTCTCCTGCAAGAGTTAACGGACCTAACATTTACACAATATCAGCAATGGATAACAATGATATATTTGCATATTTCTCTAATTTTGGTAATCCTCCTGTTGACTACTGTGCTCCCGGTGTTAATATTAAATCAACTTGGAAAGGTGGAAATTATAATACAATTAGTGGCACCTCAATGGCATGTCCTCATGCTGCAGGTGTATTACTATTAGGAAGCCCAAAATCTGACGGATATGTTCAAAATGACCCTGATAATCATCCTGACCCAATAATTCACAGATAAACATCAAAAAAACAACTATTTATTAAACTATCTGCCGGTAATAATTTTATCGGCAGTTTTTTTAATACCTTAATTCCGCAACAGAAAGCTTAAGCGTTTGATAGTCAGGGCTTGACTTAAACCGTTCATTATAGCTTAAATAGTTGATATTTAAGCAGTCAAACCCTGACTTGCGGATTTTAGGTAATAATATTTCAAGAAAATTATAGTTAAAAAATATAATTAACTAAATTTGCATTATTAATAATATTTTCAATAATAAATAAATTTAGTTTGCTATTAATAAATGTAATGAGATTAAAGAATATTAAAAACATACTAAATCTTATAATAACAGCAATACTGTTATTATTTTCAAATTATTCAATATCACAAACATTTTCTACTGCAAATGTGAAAATGGCATATATTTATAATTTTGGGAAATACATTGAATGGGAAGATATTAAAAACAATGAATTTTTTCGAATTGGTGTTTTAGGTAATGATACTGATATTATAAATAGGCTGAACTTTTTAAAAATTAATTATAAGGTCAAAAATAAACCAATCAAAATAATTCACTTCACTAACTATCAACAAATTACAAAAACCGAGATATTATACGTATTAAAAGAATTAAATTACCAAATTGATACAATTTATCAAAAAATTAAAAATAACAACACACTGCTTGTTACCGATGATAATGTGACAGATAAAACAATGATAAATTTTATATATGGGAAAAATACATTGAATTTTCAGATTAATGATAAAAACATTCATAATGCGAGACTTACTATTGCACCTAAGCTTATTGCAATGTCGAAATCAAAAACCGAATTAAAAAATTTATATATTGAAACTGAAAGCAAATTAAAAAGCGAAAAACTAACCGTCGAGAAGCAAAAAGAAGAAATTAACATTCAAAGAAACATTATTACATCACAAAATAAAGAAATAGATAAAAGAAAACTTGAAATTGAACATCAAAATATTAAAATATCACAACAAATAGAAAAAATTAAACAAAAAAACACACAACTTAATTACCTTAGTAATGAAATAAATAATCAACAATCTGTTTTAGACCAAAGACTGCTAATATTAAACAAACAAGAAAAAAAGATAAAATCACAGATATCATTAATAAAAAATCAAAGAACAGATATAGAAAGACGAACAAATAAATTAAATGAACTTAATAACAACATAGCTTTACAACAAAAAAAAATTGATTCACAAAAGATTATTTCAAATGAACAGGTTGCAAAAATAAAGGGTCAGCGTGTTGCTTTATATATATTTATTGTAGTAATTTTATTAGTTTCAATCTTTGTACTTTTTATTAATCGCAGTTATAAAATTATTAAATTGTCTAAAAAACGATTAGAAGAAAAAAACGCAGCTATACAAATACAAAATCATGAAATTGCACAGCAAAAAGAAGAGCTTCAATCACAACGCGATGAAATACAAGAGCAAAACTCAATATTAAAAAGAGTTTTTAATAATATTAAAATAAAAAATCGGGAATTAACAGATAGTATTAAATATGCACAACGAATACAACAAAGTATATTCCCGACTGATAATTTTATAAACGAATTCTTACCAAACTCATTCATATTATTTCAACCAAAAGAAATATTAAGTGGTGATTTTTATTTTATAAAACAAAACAATTTGTCAACAGATACGGAAAAAATAATTATCTCGGCTGTTGACTGCACCGGACATGGCGTGCCGGGAGCATTAATGTCAATTGTCGGTAAAGATTTACTCGACCATTCAATTACCGAATTAGGACTCAGCAAACCTTCTGAAATTCTTGAATCATTAAATATCGGAATAAATAATACTTTCAAACAAGACACCATTGGTTACATTGCTAAAGATGGGATGGATATTGCATTGATAACTATTGAAAAAAACACAAAAAAATTAGAATTTGCCGGCGCTAAAAACCCTATTTATCTTATTAGAAATAATTCACTATCTATTTTTAAAGGAGATATTTACGAAATAGGAAATACTGAGAGAAAAAAAGATTTATATACTAATCATGAAATTCAGTTACAGAAAAATGATATAATATATTTATTTTCAGATGGCTATCCTGATCAGTTTGGGGGAGATAGAGGAAAAAAATTTAAACATAAGACTTTTCAAGAACTACTCTTAAAAATTCATCAAAAACCTTTGCTTGAACAAAAAAATACTCTTTATAATGAATTTATAGAATGGAAAGGTAATCAAGAACAAATTGATGATGTTTTAGTTATTGGGATTAAAATATAATAAACAATATAATGGCAAAAAAAGAAATTTCATACACAGATGCTATTGCTGAAATAGAAAAAATACTTAAAGATATTGATGACGGCGACTTAGATGTTGACGATATATCAGAAAAAGTTAAAAAAGTTTCTTATTTAATTAAGATTTGTCAAAAAAAACTTCACTCAACACAATTGGATGTTGAAAAGATTATTGAAAAAATTGATGAATGATAATTATCTGCAAAATCCATGTAATACGCTGTATGTCAATTATATATGACAATTTGCAACATTTAATTTCATATTGTTAAATTGATAAACTGTTAAATTGCTTAAACATTAAACGTAACCCGTTCACAGTCCGCCAGCTGGCGGATAGCTGAATGATTAATTTGTTAAATTGTTTATATGGAAAAGACTCACATACCTCAAATTTAGCAAAGCGTAACTTGTGGTTTTCATATTTTGTTTTATGCCACAAGTAACAAACTTGCGGCAGTTTTATGAATTAATGACTCTATATTTTCTTACAAAAAATTTAAAGCCGTTTTAAATGATAATTCACTAAATTATCAATGGGATTTTTAATAATTTTATCAATTATTATATTTCTTTTTAACGCCACAAATTTTAAAACATCTTCAAAATAAAAAGCAATTGAACCAACACATCTGATTGTTTGCTTATCATACATCTTATCCGCCAACTGGCGGATTGTCTTGTCAAAAAATTGATTGAAATTATACTCTAATAAATTTAAAACATATTTATCGTTCTTATTATTAAACAAAAATTTAGTAAATGAAGATAGAAATCTATTTGGGAACGGTTTAAAATAAATAGCTTCTAAAATATTATCCTTTGTTAATCCATATTCTTTAAAAAATTTCTTGCCAAGTTGACAGGGTAATTCATTATTTAAAAAATCGGAAATAAATATTTTACCAAGATACGCTCCACTTCCTTCATCGCCAAGAATATAACCAAGTGAGCTAATATTCTCAGTAATTTTTTCGCCATCAAAACATGCAGTATTTGAACCTGTTCCCAAAATTGCAACAATTCCTTTTTCATTTCCAAACAATGATCTTGCAGCACATAGCAAATCAGTGTAAACAAAAATATCTGCATTTTTAAAAACTTTACTAATACCCTGTTTAACAATATTACGATTATAACTTGAAGCACAACCTGCCCCATAAAAATATATTTTATCAATTTTTATGTTGTTTAATTTTGAAGCAAAAGTTTCATTAATATTTTTTGCAATCTCTAAACTATCAATAAAAAATGGATTTAAACCAACTGTTTGAAATTTATATATCTTGTTTTCATCAACAATCATCCTCCAATCGGTTTTTGTTGAGCCACTATCAGCAATAAGTATCATAAGTTTAATTTAATGTTTGATGTTTAATGTTTAATGTTGAGCTTTAGCGAAATCCCGAAACTTCGGAATTTATAAAGTTATATGTCTTATTACAAACAAATTACAGTAATACATGTATATTATCAATTTTTTTAATAATCAATGTAATCCTGATGCTTCGGAATAAAAATAATGACATTTTTAGATATGTCAAATTAATTTTCAAATAAAACGTTTACTAATTTAATTAAATTTTCGTTATTTGTAATAAATTATGAATTTATAAATAAATATGTGCCCAAATATTAAAAAAATTATATTAGTATTTTTATTGATAACTTATAATACTGTAAGCTATTCGCAAAAAGTAGGTTTAGTATTAAGCGGCGGCGGTGCTAAAGGAATAGCACACATTGGTGTAATAAAAGCATTAGAAGAGAATGGCATACCTATTGATTATGTTGCAGGAACATCAATGGGAGCAATAATTGCGGGATTATATGCTATAGGATTAACACCGGAGGAGATGGAAGACTTAATAAAATCAGATGACTTTCAAAAATGGGCATTTGGAAAATTAGATGAATCTGACACCTATTTCTTTAAAATGAAAGAAAAAAACTCATCTATGGTTGAAATGAAATTTACTACTGATAAAGATTCTGTTTTTAAACCAAGCTTGCCGACCAATATTATCCCAAATCATCAAATGGATTTAGCTTTTTTAAAAATATATTCACAAGCCTGTGCTAAAGCAAATTATAATTTCGATAGTTTATTTGTTCCATTCAGGTGTGTAGCAACTGATATTTATCGCAACAAAGCAGTTGTCTTTTCACAAGGAGTATTATCGTCAACTATTAGAGCATCAATGACTTATCCATTTTATTTTAAGCCTATTACGATAAAAAACACATTATTTTTTGATGGTGGAATGAAAAACAATTTCCCTGTTAATATTATTGAGCGGGATTTTAAACCTGATATTATTATTGGAAGTAAAGTTGCCAAAAACTTTTCTCCACCTGACGAAGATGATGTTTATTCTCAAATTGAAAGTATGTTGATGGTAAAAACAGACTATAGCTTGCCAAAAAGCGGAATTCTAATTAAGCCAAATGTAAAAGGCGTTGAGATAATGGATTTCAATAAATACAATATGCTTATAAAAAATGGTTATTCTGCTACTCAAAATAAAATGGATTCTATAAAAATGAAAATAAAACGCAGAGTAGATACAAATGAACTAAACAAAAAAAGACAAGAGTTTAAAGATAATGAGCCTGAACTTTTGTTCCAAAATATATACATTGAAGGGTTAAATAGCACTCAAAGACACTATGTATTAAAAAGCATTAAACAAAAAAAAGAAGTCTTTACTTTTAAACAATTTAAGAAAGCTTATTTTAAACTCATTGCTGATGATATTATAAAATCAATTTATCCAAAAGCAATTTATAACCCAAAAACAGGCTATTTTGACTTATATCTCAAAGTGAAAAGAAACAATAAATTTCAAGCAAATCTTGGAGGTAATATTTCATCAAGCTCACTTAATCAAGCTTTTGCCAAGGTTGAATATCGACACCTCTCAAATAGAGCATATAATTTTTCGGCAAATACTTATTTTGGAAAATTTTATAATTCAGGTCAGTTAAAATCACGTATTGATTTTTCACCTACTAAATTTTTAACTAATAAAATTATTCTACCTTACTATATTGAATTTGTATTTACATTAAACAGATGGGATTATTTTAGCAGCAGTAGTGAACTTTTTTATGAAGATGTACATCCACCATATCTTATCCAGAAAGAAGGGAACTATAGAACCAATATTGGCTTTCCATTTCTTAATCATGGTAAAATTTCTTTTGGTGGAGCAATATCGCAATCAACTTACGAATATTATCAAACAAGTAGTTTTAAAAAAATTGATATTGCAGATCAAACAAATTTTGCTTCTTACACGTTTCACACATCAATTGAGGAAAGTACATTAAATTATAAACAGTTTCCAAATTCAGGAAAATATATCGCATTAAAAACAAGATTTATAAACGGAAAAGAAGAATATACTCCGGGCAGTTATTCTATTGATGTTGATACTAACGCATATAATATGAACCATATGTGGTTTCAAATTAATTTTATATACGACAAATACTACAAAATAAACAAAAAAACTACTCTCGGAACTTATTTTCAAGGAATATATTCAAACAAGAATTTTTTCAATAATTATATTTCTACTATAATGTCTGCTCCTGCTTTTTGCCCAACTCCTGCAAGTAAAACTATTTTTCTTGAAAATTTCAGGTCAAACACTTACGGAGCAGCCGGTATTAAAGCAATATTCAATATTTTTTCTGATTTTGATTTACGTATTGAAGGTTATGTTTTCCAACCTTACAAAAAAATTACATTCGCTGACTACAAAGCTGAGTATGGTAAAGCTTTTAATAATAGATACTTTTTAGGCTCTGCTACACTTGTTTATCAAACATTTTTCGGACCTGCAAGCATAAATATTAGTTATTTCGATAAAACGAACACAAAATTCTATTTTACAATCAATTTTGGTTATACCCTTTTCAACAAACGAGGTACTGATTAATTACAAAATTTCATAATTATTTGATACAATAATTTTTATTTTAAAATAAAAATTATACTTTTAAAGTTTGTTTTAGTATTAACTAAACTTTTTATAATGATTAAAGAAAATTTTGTTCAATACTTCGAAGATAGCATTAAACATAATTGGGAATTACCTGCACTCACAAATTATCAAGGATACACATTAACTTATGCACAAGTTGGCTTAAGAATTAAACAATTTCATTATATTTTTAACAAAAATAACGTTAAAAAAGGTGATAAAATTGCTTTAATAGGAAAAAATAATTCTAACTGGGCTGTTGTTTACTTAGCAGTAGTTAGCTACGGTGCTGTAATTGTTCCTCTTTTACAGGATTTCCCTCCAAATGATATCCACCACATTGTAAATCATTCAGAATCAATCATATTATTTATCTCTGAACCAATATTTGAAAAAATTGATATAAACGAGATAAAGAATGTAAAAACAATTTTCTCACTCGACAACTTCTCAATACTCAAAACAAACGACAAAAATATTGGAACCTCATTGATAGAAGCTGAAAAATATTATTCAAAAAATAAATTAACCCCTGAAAATTTTACAATAGAGAAAATTGGCAACAATGAGTTGGCAGGCATATTATATACATCGGGAACATCCGGTTTTTCAAAAGGCGTGATGCTTACTCATAACAGTTTAGCGGCAAATGTTCGTTTTGCCCATAATAATTTTAATATTAATAAAGGCGATAGAGTTGTTTCTTTTCTGCCATTAGCTCATGCTTATGGATGTGCTTTTGAATTTTTATGGCCTTTTTCAGAAGGCTGTCATATAACTTTTCTTGGAAAAATTCCTTCTCCTCAAATCATTATAAAAGCATTTCAAGAAATTAAACCAAAAATCATTCTTAGCGTACCTCTTGTTCTTGAAAAAGTTTATAAAAACAAAGTAAAACCAATCCTTCAAACTAAAAAAGTTAAAATATTAACAAAAATTCCTTTTATTAATAAAATCATATACAAGAAATTTTTTAATAATTTAAAAGAAGCTTTTGGCGGGAACTTTATTGAGATTGTACTGGGAGGAGCGGCTTTAAGTAAAGAAGCTGAAATATTTTTTCATAAAATAAAATTTCCTTATACTATTGGCTATGGAATGACTGAATGCGGTCCACTTATTAGTTATTCGTCGTGGCATGAAACTAAAATGTTTTCAACAGGCAAAATTATCGACACATTGGAAGTGAAGATTGATTCTGACGACCCTTACAATACAGTAGGAGAAATACTTGTAAGAGGTGAAAATGTAATGATTGGTTATTATAAGAATGAAGAAGCAACTTCAAAAGCCTTGGATAAAGACGGATGGTTACATACAGGTGACTTAGGATTAATTGACAAAAACAATTGTATCTTTATTAAAGGAAGAAGTAAATCAATGATATTAGGACCATCAGGTCAAAACATTTACCCCGAAGAAATTGAAGCCAAAATAAATAATCTTCCATTTGTAACAGAAAGTTTAGTGGTTGAAAAAACAGGGAAACTTCACGCTCTTATTGTTCCTGATTATAATTTTATTGAAGAAAAAGGAATTGACACTGAAAATTTAGAACTAGAAATGATAAATAACAGAAATCTCCTAAATCAACAATTACCTAATTATATGAAAATCTCTAAATTTGAAATTCAAAAAGATGAATTTCAAAAGACACCAAAAAAAAGTATTAAACGATACTTATACACAGTCTTGTCTAACTAAATCAAAATGTTTTTATAAAAAAAGCTCTTACTTTAAGGTAAAAATTTTGGCTAAATTTTATTTATATTTAAAATAAAAACCGTTTGTAGGTTTGTTGCCAATTTCAAAACTTTTCATTGTCAAGGTTCATAGACATTTAATAGAATTACAAAACTTCAAATACTCTCTAACTATACAATTAAATATACCATTGGGGGTATGTGCCTTCTATTCTTCAACATCAATCCCTGTTACTGTCATTAATAAGAAATCTAAAGATTTACTATAATCTAAATCATCGTATTCCAATCCAAGTTTTTTGATACTTGAATAGTAATCTTTCAGTTTTTTATAATAATTTTTTTCTAATTGAATTGATGCAGCTTTCTGTCCAATTTTTTCAATCAAAAACCATTTCTCAATCAATCTTGCAGTCCTGCCATTACCGTCTTGAAATGGATGAATTTTTACAAATACCAAGTGTAATAATGATGCATAGTAAAATATCTCAAATGGATTTAGGTCATTATTATTCAAAGTTTCTATGTCCTGAAATAATTTATCAATATCCTGCTTAACAATCTCGGGACTAGCTGCGACATATTCAATTTGGTCATCACTATTAATTACAAACATCATATTTGTACGAATCAATCCTTGTTGGCTTTTAGGTAAAAATTTAGAGCTTAAAATTGAATGTGCTTTTTTTACGTTTTCAATGTTTAACTTATGGTTGTCAATATAATCATATGCCGCATACAAATCATCTGCTTTTCGAGTATAGTCAGGTTTGAATTTAACTTTTAAAAATTTATGTTTAAAGTAGCTGTCAAAATCAATATCTTCCCCTTCAATCTTTGAAGAATAAACGGACGAAACTGATTTGTAGAATTGGAAATAATCAACTGGCACCTCAACTTTCTTGATTTTATCCAATTTCTTCAAAGGAGATTCTCTCACAATTTTAGTAAAATCATCAAGAAGACCGGATACTAATATTTTGAAGTTCATAATAAAGTCATTTTCACAAAGATAACCATTTTAATTTTCAAATTAAAATCCATTAATTTTATTTGATTACAGGAGTCTCTTCCGGCATTACCCACAACATTATTATAAACTCCAATATGTTAAATCATGAATTTTACCTTTATAAATACCTTTAATATCTACTAAAATCCCATTTTCCCCGGTTAATAATTTAAAATAATTTTCATCAAAACCTAAATATTGTTTATGATTAACTGCGACAATAACAGCCTGATAATCAGCATCTAATTTATCAATTAATTTATAGCCATATTCAGAATAAACTTGATCAGAATCTGCATAAGGATCAGTAACGCTCACATCAACACCATAAGTATTAAGTTCATTAACAATATCAGCAACTTTTGAATTACGAATATCGCTCACATCTTCCTTAAAAGTTGCTCCCATAATAAGCACCTTTGCTCCTTTTACATTATGATTACCGGCAATAATTTTTTTAACCGTTTGTGAAGCTACGTAACTTCCCATTGAGTCGTTAATTGACCTTCCTGAATTTATCATTTGTGCATGATAGCCAAATTCTTTAGCTTTATATGACAAATAATAAGGGTCAACACCTATGCAATGCCCACCTACCAGACCGGGATAAAATTTCAGGAAATTCCATTTTGTGCCTGCAGCTTCAAGAACATCGAATGTGTTAATCCCCATTTTACCAAAAATCATTGATAGTTCATTCATTAATGCAATATTAACATCACGTTGAGTATTCTCAATAATTTTTGCAGCCTCAGCCACCTTTATAGTTGGAGCTTTATGAATACCGGCTTTTATTATTTCGCCATAAATTTGTGCAATGTTATCAAGAGACTCCCTATCACAACCTGATACTATTTTTTTAATACTTGTAAGAGTATGTGCCTTATCGCCGGGATTAATTCTCTCAGGTGAAAACCCAACTTTAAAATCATTTACAAATTTCAGATTAGATTCTTGTTCAAGAATTGGTACACAATCTTCTTCTGTGCATCCCGGATAAACAGTTGATTCGTAAACAACATAATCACTTTTACCAATAACCTTACCTACAGTATGAGTTGCTTTCAAAAGCGGTGTTAAATCCGGCATTTTGTGGTCGTCAATTGGTGTAGGAACTGCAACAATATAAAAAGAAGCAGGTTTCAAATCATCAATAGAAGAAGTAAAAACTATATCACAGTTATCAAAATCGCTTGACACAAGCTCGTTGCTTGGGTCAATTTTTTTCTTCATTAACTCAATTCTATCTTGTTTAATATCGAAACCAATGACGGAAAATTGTTTTGAAAATTCAAGTGCAATGGGTAATCCAACATAACCTAAGCCTATTACGGCAATCTTTTTTTTCTTTGTAATAATATCTTTATGCATATTCGGTAATCTTTTAAATATTATACTAAAAATTGTTATATTGTTAAATTGTTATATTGTTGAGACCTAACAGGTTTTCTATTATTTTTATTATCAGTAAATTAATCATGCTGTTTTTTATTATCACAAGCATATGAGGTCTTTTCATAATGGATTAATAATTAGATAATAAATTTCATACCGCTCTTTCGGATTTGTAATCCGAAAGTTCTGTGTTACTCTCGTTTATTTAGACTTTCGGATTGCAAATCCGAAAGAGCAGGTTTTTACTACGTTGGATTTCTTTTTTATCCAACTGTGGTCTTTTCCATCATAAACAATCCGCCGGCAGTCAGACAAGTTTTAACAATTCAGCAATCAGTCAAAAGCCTGACAAATTTTAACCATTTAGCTATACGCCAGTTGTAGAACTGTGAATAGTTGCGAAAATAATTTATCTTTATGAACGATTACTAAAATTATTTTTCTTTAATGAATAAATTCTTTCAATTATCTCAACCACCTTTAATCCTTCTAAAGCGTTTGTTGTTATTGCAGATTTTCCGTTAAGGGTATCAATAACATTCTGAATAATAAACTGATGATTAGCTGCTGAGCCTTTATACGCACCATAGGAATTTGGTGGATTGGTAGCTTCCAACTGAGGCATATCATAATCTTTAATATTACAATAAACTACTTCGTTCATATATTGTCCGGCAACTTTTACAGTTCCTTTTTCGCCAATAACTGTTATACTGCTCTCAAAATTTTTATCAAAAACAGAAGTAGAATAATTCAGACTACCTGAGCCTCCATCGACAAAATCAAAAAACACAATTCCCGAATCCTCGAATTCGGTTAGTCCTTTATGATTAAAATCCTTAAAAGTGGCATTAATGTTAGTAATATCACCAAAAAGCCAATACATCATATCAATAAAATGAGAAAACTGTGTAAATAATGTTCCCCCATCTAAATCTTTTGTTCCATGCCAATCACCTTTATGATAATATCGCTCGTCACGATTCCAAAAACAATTAAGATGAACCATATAAATTTCTCCAAGCAACTTATTATCTATAACATTCTTTAACCATACTGACGGCGGTGAATATCTATTTTGCATAACAGTAAAAACTCGCTTTGAAACTTGTAATGATTTAAAAATAATTTTTTCTGCACTTGCTTTTGTTAAAGAAATTGGTTTTTCACAAACCACATGTTTTTTATGCTCTAATGCTTTAATTGATTGTTCTGCATGCAAACCGTTTGGTGTACAAATATTAACAACATCAATATCAATATTTGAATTTAATAAATCATCAATTGAGCTAAAGAAAGGAACATTTAAATTGTCAATATTTAACGCATCTTTCGGTTTAACATCACACAAAGCAACTAACTCTGCATCATTATTTTTATTTATCATTTGAGCATGTCGGATTCCAATATGACCAACTCCAACAACAGCAAATTTTATTTTATTATTCATTTTTATTTATTAGTTGTCACAAAGATAGTAAAATATACTTTGCGAGATTCTTATTTGTAATTTGTTTCACCGCCTGCCCTATGAAATGCAAAGCAATATTTCACGGGAACATTTAGCTTCGTTGTCATTTAGCTATTTGACTATCAGCAACTTATCAATGGCTATTAATAACTATGATATTATGTTAAAATCATAATCGTTTATAGTACTTCTATATTTTAACTACCTTATTATCAATAAATAAATATTTTTGCTTGCTTTCGTGACAAATTGCTATTCCTTCATTATCAAAATTAAGCTTGTTACCATATTCACTTACCCAACCTACCTGTTTTGCAGGATTACCAATAACCAAAGAAAATGGTTCTATGTCTTTTGTAACAACAGCACCTGCGCCGATAAATGCAAATTCACCAATTGTAATGCCACACACTATTGTTGCATTAGCTCCAATTGTTGCTCCTTTTTTAACAATGGTTTGTTTAAATTCATTCTTACGACTAATAAAACTTCGGGGATTAATAACATTGGTAAAAACCATTGATGGTCCAAGAAAAACATCATCTTCACAAATCACTCCTGTATATACAGAAACATTGTTCTGAACTTTTACATTATTGCCAAGAATAACATCATTGGAAATAACAACATTTTGACCAATATTACAATTCATACCAATTTTTGAATCTTTCATTATATGTGAAAAATGCCAAATTTTAGTTCCTTTACCGATTGTGCAACCATCATCAATAATTGCTGTTTGATGTGAGAAATATTCTTTCATGTGTCTCTCTTTAAAGTTAAATTGTTCTATAAAATACAAGTTGCTTCATTAACATTATCTACAATATAATTCAATTGTTTCTCTGATAGCTCTGTGTGCATAGGTAATGAGATAACTTTTTTACATAAATTTTCAGTAACAAGAAAATCATCATGCGAAAAAATAAAATCTTTAAATGCTTCCTGTTTATGTATTGGGACAGGATAATATACCATTGAAGGAATACCTTTCGATTTGAAATGTTCTTGCAGCTTATCTCTATCAATATTTTTTGTCATTAAAGTATATTGATGAAAAATATGTGATGAATACCGGCTGCGAAAAGGTATTTGAAATTTTGGATTATTGATAAAAGCATTATCATAAAAATCAGCAGCTTTTTGTCTTGCAAAATTATATTGTTGCAGATGTTTTAATTTAACTCTCAGTATAGCAGCTTGAATATTATCTAATCGGGAATTAACTCCAATTAATTCGTGATAATATTTTTTTCTCATACCGTGATTAGCTATTGCTGAAATCTTTTCATATAAATCATCATCATTAGTAAAAATTGCGCCACCATCACCAAAGCAACCAAGGTTCTTTGACGGGAAAAAGGAAGTACAACCAATATTACCAATTGTTCCTGCCTTTTTTGTGCTAGTCTGATTAACTTTATAATCAGCACCAAGAGCTTGGGCAGCATCTTCAATTATATATAAATTGTATTTTTCAGCAAGTTTAATGAGTGAATTCATATCTGCACATTGACCAAATAAATGAACAGGTATAATTGCTTTTGTTTTATCAGTTATAGCTTTCTCAACTTTATTTACATCGAGATTAAAAGTATTTGGGTCAACATCAATTAGAACGGGTTTTAAGCCTAATAAAGCAATTACTTCTGCAGTAGCAATAAATGTAAAATCAGAAGTAATAATCTCATCACCGGGTTTTAAATTTAACGACATTAAAGCAATCTGCAAAGCATCTGTTCCATTTCCACAAGCAATAACATGTTTAACGGAAAGGAAACGTTCCAGTTCTTTTTGGAATTCATGTACTTGGCTGCCTTTTATAAACGAAGACGTATCAATTACATTCTGTATGGCATTGTCAACCTCAGGTTTTATTTTATCATACTGACCTTTTAGGTCAACCATTTTAATTTCTTCCATCTATAAAAAAAGAGTTTAAAGTTTAAAGTTTAAAGTTCAAAGTTTAAAGTTCAAAGTTTAAAGTTTCATACACCGCTCTTTCGGATTTGTAATCCGAAAGCATAAATAAAAAAAGAAACATAAAATTTCGGATTACATTCGAAAGAGCGAATTTAAAAAATTAGCTCACAAAATAAAACAATCATTGCAAATTCTCCCAATACCATTTAACAGCTATTTTTAACCCTTGTTTAAAACTATATTTAGGATTATAATCTAATAATTTTCTTGCTTTTTCGATAGATGCTAATGAATGTTTCACATCTCCCGAGCGTTCCTGTCCATGTACAGGCTCAATGTTTTGTATTTCGCTGTCAAAATCCGTTAAATAATTTCTTAGAGTTGAAAATAATTCATTTAAAGATGTAGCTTCTCCATAAGCAACATTATAAACCGTATTTAAAGCATTTTTATTATTTGTAAGTGCAGCTAATTGATTGGCTTGAATAACATTATCAATATAAGTAAAATCGCGAGAAGTTAAGCCGTCACCATTTATTATAATTTTATTTTTTTTAATGAAACTTTTAACAAATTTAGGGATAACCGCAGAATAAGCACCATTTGGGTCTTGTCGCCTGCCAAAAACATTAAAATAACGAAGTCCTATTGTTTCAATACCATATAAATCGGAAAAAATTTTAGCATAAAGTTCATTAACATATTTTGTTATTGCATAAGGAGAAAGAGGAGAGCCAATTGTTTCTTCATGTTTAGGTAAAGCAGGGTGATCGCCATAAGTTGATGAGCTTGCAGCATAAACGAAACGCTTAATACCCTCATCTTTAGATACAATAAGCATATTTACAAAACCACCAATATTAACATCATTTGTAGATTTTGGATCTTCAATGGAACGTGGAACAGAACCTAAAGCTGCCTGGTGTAAAACGTAATCAACGCCTTTTACTGCTTTTTTACATGCATCAATATCTCGAATATCGCCTTTAATAAATGTAAAATTGTTATTCGTTAAAAAGGGCTCAATATTTTCTTGTTTGCCGGTTGATAAATTATCTAAACAAACTACATTATTATCTTGAGCTAATAAAGCCTCTATTAGATTTGAACCAATAAAACCGGCACCACCGGTAACAAGTACTTTTGAATTTTTTATTAATCTTGAATTCATTATTAAAAAAACTATTAGAAACAATAATCATAAGCGTTCACACATCGCTTTAAATTATTATACTAAAAATTGTTCTATTGTTTTATTGTCAAAACTTGTCCGACTGCCGGCGGATTGTTATTCCTCATATTACTTGTATTTCAACAATCCGTCAGTTGACGGATAAATGTAGCTTTCTGACACTATTTAGCATAATTAACAGCTCTTGTCTCACGAATAACAGTAACTTTAACTTGACCGGGATATGTCATTTCATTTTGAATTTTTTCTGCTATTTCAAAAGATAATTTCTCAGCATCCTTGTCGCTAACTTTTTCACTGCCAACAATAACTCTTAGTTCACGACCTGCTTGGATGGCATAAGTTTTCATCACACCCGGGTGTGATAATGCTAATTCTTCAAGATTTTTTAGTCGTTTAATATAAGCCTCAACAACTTCACGACGAGCACCCGGACGAGCACCGGAAATAGCATCGCAAACTTGAACAATAGGGGCTATTAATGTAGTCATCTCAATTTCATCGTGATGAGCCCCAATTGCATTACAAATATCAGATTTTTCTTTATATCGTTCGGCTAATTTCATTCCTAATATAGCATGTGGTAATTCGGGCTCATCGTCAGGCACTTTACCAATATCGTGCAACAAACCGGCTCTTTTAGCTAAACGAGCATTTAGACCTAATTCTGCTGCCATAATTGATGATAAATTAGCAACCTCACGAGAGTGTTGTAATAAATTTTGACCGTAAGAAGAACGATATTTCATTTTACCAATCAAACGTATTAGTTCAGGATGTAATCCATGAATACCGAGATCAATTGTTGTTCGTTTACCTACTTCAATAATTTCATCTTCGACTTTAGAACGTGTTTTATCAACCACTTCTTCAATTCGTGCAGGATGAATACGACCATCAGCAACTAATTGATGTAAAGATAAACGTGCAATCTCACGACGAACAGGGTCAAAACATGATAGAATAATAGCTTCGGGAGTATCATCCACAATAATCTCAACGCCGGTAGCTGCTTCAAGAGCACGAATATTTCTACCTTCACGACCTATGATTCGTCCCTTAATATCGTCATTATCAATGTGAAAAACAGAAACAGAATTTTCAACTGAACTTTCAGTTGCAACTCTTTGAATTGTTTCAACCACAATTTTTTTTGCCTCCTTATTAGCAGTCATTTTGGCCTCATCCATTATATCATTTACAGACGACATAGCTTCGGTTTTGGCTTCAGCTTTTAATGACTCTATTAATTGTGATTTTGCATCACTAACTGATAACCCTGAAATAGCTTCTAACTGCTCAACTTGACGTTTGTGAAGTTTCTCTAATTCTTCTTCTTTCTTTTCAACAACTTCAATTTGAATATTCAAATTATTACGAATTGCATCTAATTCAGTTTTCTTACGTTGATAATCTTCTAATTTCTGTGATAAAGATGATTCTTTTTGCTTAATTCTATTTTCTGCTATTAAAATCTTCTTATTTTTCTCATTAATAATTTTTTCATGCTCTGTTTTTAAGTGAAAAAATTTCTCTTTTGCTTGTAATATTTTTTCTTTTTTTATAACTTCAGCCTCAACCTCAGCATCTTTGACAATATTTTTGCTTCTTGTTTTAAAAGCTTTTTGTTGTAAAAAAAAAGTAATAGTAGCTCCTATTGCAAAAGAGACTATTACTGCAATTATTAAAATATTATTCATGTTTTATAAATTTTAAGTTAAAAAAAACCCGCATCAATGTCTTTATTCTTAAAAAAACCCCTGTAAACATGGGTGGAACCGCCGTTTTATTTCTGATTTCCACTGTTTTCAAATTAATGAAAAACCCTAAGGTTGAGGCCTGTCATAGATAACACGAGCTAAACTCCAATAATGATAATGTTGAGTTTCCTAAGCAAAATAAAGAATCAATGCGGGCAATGATTTTATTTTATTTTATTTAAAAGAACGTTATTCCTCTTTTTCTAAATATTCATTTAATTCCTGTTCTAAGTCTGCTAATCCTTCTACAATCGGTAATACATCTCTCTTCCCCTCCATCTCTACAACTTTTATTACAAATTGTAATGCTGCCATTGCTAAAAAATCTTGACTATCTTTATCTGAATAAACTTTTTTATATTGTAATACAGTGTCATTTATCTTTTTAGCTGCTTTCCTTACTCCCTCTTCATCTTTTCTATCAATTTTCAAAGGATAATACCTATCAACAATATTAACTTTTATTGTAAACTTTTCATCCATTTTTTATATAACTACTATCTATTTAAAAGAGCAATACAATTATCAATTTCCCGCACAATCCCATTTATCTTAATTTTAGCATCATGTTCATTTTCACTTGATGATAAAAATGCTTTTGTTAATTCTAATTTTGCATATTTATTTTTAAGTTGTTCTAATTCTTCTTTTTTTGTTTCTAACTCATTTTTTAATTCATTATTTTCAGATAGAAATAAATTATTCTTCTTTTTTTCATCTTCATGTTTTAAAATAACTCTCTTTATTTTGTCTTTCAAGCCAGTTATTAAGTCATTATAATCTTCACTCATAGCATTTCTTTCTAATACAAAGTTAACACTGCTTTACTTAATTAACAAATATTTTTATATTTTATTATTTATTATTAAAATCTTTTTAAAATATTAGCTTATTTTGTGAAATAAAGATACAAATAATTTATTAAAATTCCTAAATTTATTTAAAAAATGAATCAAATTTTTCAAAAATTTTTACTAATATTCTTTTTAACACTATTAATTAATAGTACTTATAGTCAAACGAATTTTTCCAAAAATTATTTTCGTTCTCCTGTAGATATTCCAATACGACTGTCAGGAAATTTTGGAGAATTACGTTCTGTTCATTTTCATTCGGGTATTGATATTAAAACACAAGGTGTAATTGGTCAAAAAATTTATACCGTTGCTGCCGGTTATATCTCACGCATTAAAATATCTCCTTTTGGTTATGGAAAAGCATTATACATAACTCATCCTAATGGAATAGTTTCTGTTTATGCTCATCTGTATGAGTTTAATATTCAAATTGATAAATATGTTAAAAAAAAGCAGTATCAAGAAGAAACTTATGCTATAGATATTTTTCCCGAAAAAGATGAAATTCCGATTCAAAAAGGGGATGTTATTGCATTATCGGGTAATAGTGGTTCATCGTCAGGTCCACACCTTCATTTTGAATTAAGAAATGAAAAAACTGCACATCCTATTAATCCTCTACTTTTTAAATTTAACATTACTGATAATATTAAACCTCGAATTTATAAATTGTACATTTATCCACAAGATGCTTATAGTTATGTAAACAACTCTAATAACAAAACTGCCTTTCAAATAACAGGCAATAATGGAAAATATTTTTTAAAACAACACGACACAATAACAGTTCATGGCAAAGTCGGATTTGCGTTAAAAACAAACGATTTTCTAAATAATTCACGTAATAAATGTGGTATATATTCTATTAAATTAATGGTTGACAGTAACTTAATTTTTTTTGATGAATTTGATGAATTTTCTTTTAATGAAACTAAAAATATTAAAAGTTACATTGACTATGAAGAAAGTATTCGAAAAAAAAACAGAATTCATAAATGTTTTGTTCAGCCTAATAATAATATTAGTATATATAAAAATGTAAAAAATCGCGGAATTATAAATTTCACAAATAATAAAATTCATAATGTTAAATATATAGTAAAAGATGTATATGGTAATACTTCAACTTTAGATTTTACAATTAAAAGCACTTGGCAAAAAATTGATGTTGTGGATACTAATTATCGCGAATGCACACAAATTATGCCTTATGAAAAAATAAATTATTTTATTCGTGATGACATTAAAATTTTCTTTCCGCAAAATTCACTTTACGACACACTTTTTTTTCAATATAGTAAATCAGAACCTATTAACGGAAGTATAACCCCTGTTTATCATATTCATAATTGCTATACTCCTGTTCAAAAAAAATATTCTTTATCGATAAGAATTGATAGTCTGCCAAATGATTTAATTAATAAAACGATTATTGCTTATGTTGATGAAAAAAATGAAATATTTGTAATTGGTAAGGAATGGCAACATGAACAAAACTTTGTTGAAGTAAAAACAGATATATTGGGAAATTTTATTGCAGCTATTGATACTGTTCCTCCTGAAATAATTCCAATAAATATTGCTAACAATAAAGACTTAAGCACTTTATCAAAAATTAAATTCAAAATTAAAGATAATCTTTCAGGTATTGATACTTATAATGGTTTTATTGACGGACAATGGGTTTTGTTTGAATATGATGCAAAAAATGATTTATTAACTTATTATTTTGATGAAAAGATTAACAACAAAACAAATCATACTCTTGTATTAACTGTAACCGACAGGGTTGGTAATAAAACTACATATTCAGTAAATTTTGTAAAAAAATCAATGGGATAAAAAATAATTTAAGAATTAGGAATATTAATTTAAACAGATGAAACATCCATGACCAAAGAGAATTATGATTTTGGATTTTAGATTTTAGATTTTAGATTTTAGATTTAATTTGGACACACAAGGGAATGATTATATTATTAGAAATACTTTGCGACTTTGCGAGAAACATTTACAACTAATTAAATATTCACCCCGTTAGATAATTGATAAATTGATAGAAAATAATACTTAAAACAAAATATCTAACGGGGTAAACTAAATATAAAAATATAAACAGATGAAAAAATATTCAGTTATAGGAGTTATGTCAGGCACTTCGCTTGACGGTATTGATATTGCTCTTTGTAATTTTGAGTATAATTCACAAAAATGGAATTATAACATCATTAAAGCTGAAACTGTTTCATATTCAAAAAGTTGGAGAAACAAACTTCTATCTGCAAATAACTTAAATGCTTTTAATTTTATCGAACTTCACAAAAATTATGGTCAATTTATTGGCAGTAAAATCAACAACTTTATAAAGAAAAATGAAATAAAAAAGTTTGATTTAATATCCTCACACGGGCATACTATTTTTCATCAACCTAAAAAAAACATCACTTTTCAACTTGGTGATGGTTCTGTTATTGCAGCGACAACACAAATAACTACCATTAGTGATTTTCGCTCACTTGATGTTGCTTTGGGTGGTCAAGGAGCTCCTTTGGTTCCTGTTGGCGACAAGCTCCTTTTTTCTGAATTTGATTTTTGTCTAAATCTTGGCGGTTTTGCCAACATCTCATTTAATGAAAACAAAAAAAGAATTGCTTTTGACATTTGCCCTGTGAACATAATAATAAATTTTCTGGCAAATACCATTAATAAATCTTATGATAAAAATGGAGAAATTGCAAAAAAAGGGAATATTAATAATGAACTATTTCATGAGTTAAATAACATTGATTTCTACCATAAGCCATTTCCAAAATCACTATCAAAAGAATGGCTTTTTGCTGAATTTATTCCAATATTAAATAAATATGATTTAACAGTTGAAGATAAATTGAGAACAATATACGAACACATTTCTATTCAAATTACAAATATCACAAATAAAGAAACAGAAAAAAATATTTTGATTACAGGAGGAGGCACTTATAATAAATTTTTAATTGAATTGATAAAACATAAATCAAAAAACAACATAATAAAACCCGCCAATGATATAATTAATTTTAAGGAAGCTTTAATCTTTGCTTTTCTTGGTGTGTTAAGATATGAAAATCAAACCAACTGTTTATCAACGGTAACAGGTGCTAAATTTGATAATATCGGCGGTTGTATATTTCAAATGTAAACTATATGTAGAAACGGCTTATAATTAACTGCTTAGTATTATCTTGTCAATATTTAATCAAGAATGGATAAATTGTTACATTGTTAAACGGTTAAGCAAAAACGCACAGCAGTGCGTCTTTACTAACATGTATATTTTATAGCTTTGCAAAATAAATAATTTGAATAACCATGGAAGATAAAAAGAAAAATGTTCAATTGTTAAAAGACATGAAATCAGACAATGCAGAGACAGTATTAAACACTGTAAAGAAAATTAGAAAAGAAGGCAATACTGCAATAATGCCTGAATTAATTTACTTATTACACACAACAAATAATGATGATATAAAAATATCGGCAACTAATCTATTAAACGATTTAAAAGATAATAAAGCTGCCCCTCATATTATTGAAGCTATAAATAATGAAAAATATACGGACATAGCACACATTTTAATTTCATCGTGTTGGCAGTCAAGGTTAGATTATAGCGATTACTTAAATGTTTTTGTCGATTTAACAATTAAATCAGAGTATCGTATTGCATTAGAAGCATTTACAGTAATTGAGGATATGCAAAAAAATATTAGTGAAGATGAAAAAAATAAGACAATAAATAAATTAAAAAAGAACATTATTATTGAAAAATATCAACAAAAACAAATGCTGTTAAACGAGTTGATTAAAGTTATTCAAAATATAAATTTAGACAAAGAATATGTATAATGTCTGAAAGAAAAGCATTCTGAATTTTAATTATACAAAATGATTTTCAACATCGAATTTATATTTATTGTATGAAATATGGGCATTTTTCAAAACCGTATAAAAGTAGTTTATCCTGTTAGATATTTAATTTAAAATACTTATCTGTCAATTAACGAATTATCTCACAGGGGTTACATTTTTTTTTGATTATTGAATTTCCCCGAAGGGAAAAAATATTAAGATTTGTGGTGTAATGGGAATGGCTACTTTTACTGATGATAACGAA
>JAUVJB010000091.1 GCA_030592465.1 Bacteroidota bacterium
AAAAAAAGGAAATTCCGAAACATTAAATATTATTTAAAATTGTAATAACAAATTTAATTAATTTTATTTGAAAGAAAAAATATATCTTATCAGAGAAAAATTATAGTAAAAAAGAGCGGAAAACGGGATTCGGACCCGCGACCTTTAGCTTGGGAAGCTAATGCTCTACCAACTGAGCTATTTCCGCAAAAAAATGTTTTTAATGAGCCTCTCATGGGACTTGAACCCACGACCTGCTCATTACGAATGAGCTGCTCTACCAGCTGAGCTAAAGAGGCAAGTCGGGGCAGCGGGATTCGAACCCACGACCTCCACGTCCCGAACGTGGCGCGCTGCCTGGCTGCGCTATGCCCCGATAATATCGAAAAAAATTTATTTTCACAAAAGTATAATTTTTTTTATATATCTTATTCTGTTATGAGTAAAAAAGTTATTTTTTTTATGTAATCTTTATTTTATTATTTTTACGATTATTTTTTATGTTATTTAACTTTTCCAAAGTTGAGTCCGCTCCGGAAAACCGCTAAACGGCTCATCCGACTGCTGGCAGATGAAAGGTCTAAATATTTTTTTTATAAATTGCAAAATTAATATTATTCTTGGTTTAAGTTTGTAACTTAAACCAATATTGAAAAGTATCTGATCTGGATTAATGACTAACAATAACATAAACAACTGAAAATTAATTATCTATTAAAATATAATTAAATGAAAAAATTAAAACTACATTGGCAAATTTTAATAGCTTTTATACTTGCAATTGTATTTGGTTTATTATTTCCAAATCATGTAAAATATGTAAGTTGGATGGGCGATTTATTTTTAAGAGGACTGAAAATGGTTATTATCCCTTTAATTTTAAGTTCTATCATATCAGGAATAACAAATATAGGCACAGCTGAAAATCTTGGCAGAATTGGGTTTAAAACACTGATTTATTACATTTTAACAAGTACATTAGCCATTATTACAGGTTTATTGTTTGTTAATTTTATAAAACCCGGAGTTGGAGCTGATTTAGGTTTATCACAAACTATTGATGGATTAGGAGCATCACGCGAATCGTTTGGAGGCACAATGTTAAATATTGTTCCAACAAACATTTTTGCTGCTTTTGTAGAAAACAAAATGCTTTCAATCATATTTTTTGCTGTTTTATTCGGATTTTTTATCACACAAACTAAAAATAAACACAGAATATTTTTAACTGATTTATTCAATTCAATATTTGATGTGATGCTGAAAATCACAATGTTTGTTATCAAATTCACTCCATTGGGTATTTTTGGTATTATAGCAAAAGTTGTTTCAGAACACAGCAATTTGTCAGAACTTGGAACGAGAATGGGTATTTATATGGCAACTGTTTTTATTGGTCTTGTTGTGCATTCTTTTATTACTTTACCTTTACTTTTAAAATTTATCGGTAAAGTAAATCCTTTAAAACATTTCAATGCTGTTAAAACTGCTTTAATCACTGCTTTTTCAACATCTTCATCAAGTGCAACTTTGCCACTTACCATAGACGCAGTTGAAAATAATTCAGGCGTTTCAAACAAAATTACCAGTTTCACCTTACCATTGGGAGCAACTGTAAATATGGACGGAACAGCTCTTTACGAATTAGTGGCTGCTATGTTTATTGCACAAGCTTATGGTATTCATTTATCGATAACTGCACAAATTATTGCTGTTTTTACGGCATTATTAGCTTCAATTGGTGCTGCAGGAATTCCTATGGCAGGTTTGGTAATGATAACAATTGTATTATCAGCAATTGGATTGCCATTAGAGGGTGTAGGATTAATCTTAGCTGTTGATAGAATTCTCGATATGTTTAGAACTGCTGTAAATGTATGGAGCGATACTTGTGGTGCTGTAATAATTGCCAAAACCGAAGGTGAAAAATTAAAGGTTTAATTATAACCACAAGTAATATTTTCACTCGTAGTTGAATATTGTTAAATTGTTCGTCAACAACAATTTATAAATTTTACTATTTTAAATAATACCCTAAAATATTTGGATGAGATTTCAAATAAACAACAAGTCTTATTTTACAGAGTTCTGAATTAATACTATAAGTAACATTTATTAATCAGGTAATAATCAGCGATAACCATTGCAGTCATTGCTTCAATAATTGGAACAGCTCTTGGCACTATACATGTGTCATGTCTGCCTTTATTTTCAATTACAGTTTCATTATTATTAATATCAACAGTATCTTGCTTTATTAAGATTGTAGGTGTAGGCTTAAAAGCTGCTCTAAAATATATATCTTCTCCATTACTTATGCCACCCTGAATGCCTCCTGAATTATTTGTTTGAGTTCTTACTTTATTACCATCAAAATAAAAAATGTCATTATGCTCAGAACCATTCATTTCAGATGACTTAAAGCCTGAACCATATTCAAAGCCTTTTACTGCATTAATCGATAAAACAGCTTTGCCTAATTCTGCATGCAATTTATTAAAAACAGGTTCTCCTATCCCGGTCGGAACATTCTTAACAACACAAGTTATAATGCCGCCAATACTATCTCCTGATTTTTTTGTTTCATCAATTACTGAAATCATTTTTTCGGCAATTACATTATCAGGACATCTGACAATATTGTCTTCTATTTTGGTTAAATCTAACTCTTTATAATTTTTATTCAGCTTAACATTACCAATTTGAGAGACATACGCAAAAATTTGTACTCCAATTTTATTAAGGATAAGTTTTGCTACTGCACCGGCTACTACTGTTGAAATAGTTGCTCGAGCAGATGACCTTCCACCTCCTCTATAATCTTTTATTCCATATTTTTGTTGATATGTATAATCAGCATGTGAAGGACGATAAAGATTTCTAACTTGTTCATAATCAGATGATTTTGCATCATTATTCCAAACTAAAAAAGCTATGGGTGTACCTAAAGTTTTTCCATTGAATACTCCTGATAAGATTTCAACTTTATCAGCCTCGCTCCTTTTTGTGCTAATCTTTGATTGTCCGGGCTTTCGGCGGTTTAATTCATTTTGTATAAAATCAATGTCAAAATCAATATTTGATGGACAGCCGTCAATAACACCACCAATAGCTTTCCCGTGAGATTCTCCAAAAGAGCTTAGTCGAAATAAATTACCAAAAGTATTCATAAAAATAACAATATATAATATCCTAAAAATAAACTATTTAGAACAAAATTAAAAATTAAAACCTATACGTATTATAGGATTAGAATATGGAGTATTAGCTGTCTGATTTAAGTTCCATAAAGCAGTAATACTAACAGAAGATTTTTCTCCTATTCGCTGTCGATAACCACCTCCAACCATAAAACTGTCTAACCAGAACCTATTTTGATTAGGGTATTTATTTAAGACATCGAAATATTTTGTTTCTAAATTTAACATTTCATTTTCAACTTGTGCAAAAAGGTCTTCGTAGAAAAAATATTTACCAAAAACCCTCCAACCATAAATGTTTGTCTCAAGATTAGCAAAGTCCCAGCGGCTATCACGATAGTATTGGTAAGTGATACCAACACCTGCCGATAGATTATCGGTTATACGGTATCCAACTAATGGAGATAAATCAATTTGTGTAATTGTACCAAATTGCATTCCGAGATTGCCGCCAAAATATATTTTATCGCTTAATACTCTTTTACTTTGCCTTTGAGAAAATGCCGAAAATACAACAGAATTGGAGAGAATAAATGTAATAAATAAATATTTAATAATTTTTAGCATAATTTCAACTTTTAATTAATAAGTTTGCTTTAATTAATAAAAGTAAATGTATAAAAAATTGTTTTCTTAATTAAATAATTTGTTATGAATATTATTATTACCGGTGCAAGTAAAGGAATTGGTTATGAAACAGCAAAAGAATTTGCAAAAATACCAAACAATAAAATCATTTCAATATCAAGAGATTATAAAAGATTACTTAATTTAAAAGATGAATGTAAAAAGAATAATCTGAAATCGGAAATATATCCGATTAAATATGATTTTAATGAATTAAATATACAAGAACAATTACTGCCACAAATATTAAAATACTTTTGCAAGATAGATATTCTAATTAATAATGCAGGAATGCTAATTTATAAACCTTTTGAAGAAACAGAAATTAATGAAGCTATACAGATGTTTAATGTAAACTTTTTTTCTGCGTCAGAACTAATAAGGGTTTTGCTGCCATTTTTTACTGATGATAGTCATAAACACATAATAAATATCAGCAGTATGGGAGGATTTCAGGGAAGTGTTAAGTTTAAAGGACTTTCGTATTATTCAGCTAGCAAAGCAGCAATTGCTAACTTAACCGAGTGTCTATCTGAAGAATATAAAGATAAAAATATTTCATTTAATTGTCTATCATTGGGTTCTGTTCAAACAGAAATGTTTAATAAAGCATTTCCCGGGGCAAAAGCATCTTTAAATCTAAATGAAACAGCAAAATTTATTGTTGAATTTGCTATTAATGGTAATAAATACTTTAACGGAAAGGTATTACCGGTCTCTGTATCAACACCTTAATTGAAAGGCACTATTTCTAAAAAAAATTGATTTTGAAGTATGCATGAAAAATTGCACAAAAGATTTTAAAAATCACAGTACGAAAAAATTCGACAGATAAAAAAAAATGCTATTTCTCATTATTTAGAAATAGCATTTTTTTTATATAAGTAACTGTTAAACAGTTATGTTAATTAATAAAATGTAATTAACAATTATTAATTACTATTTATATTCTTTGCATTTAATTTCGCCTTTAAGTACTAATAAAGCGTTTACAGCGAGAGCTTTCATTTCATCTTCGCCCGGATAAACAGAAACAGGAGCAATAAAAGAAACCATATCTTTAATATATTCAATTAAATCGGGATTATGAGCAATACCGCCGGTAATTAGTATGCCGTCAACATTACCTTTAAGGACAGCAGCAAGCGAACCAATTTCTTTTGCAATTTGATATGCCATAGCATCTTGAATTAATTTTGCTTGTTCATCACCATCTTTTGCTTTTAATTCAACTGAATAAGCATCGTTAGTTCCAAGATATGCAACCATACCTCCTTCACCGTTCAGCATTTTTTTGATTTCTTTTTTTGTATAATCGCCTTTAAAACAAAGCTCAACTAATTGTCCGTTAGGCAAAGTGCCTGAACGCTCCGGTGAAAATGGTCCCTCACCGTCTAAAGCATTATTTACATCAATAACCTCACCCTTACGGTGAGCACCAACAGAAATACCTCCACCAAGATGTGCAATAATTAAGTTTAAATCTTCATAATCTTTATTAACTACTTTAGCATGTGTTCTTGCAATAGCTTTTTGATTTAAAGCATGGAATATTGAGATTCTTTCAAATTTAGGATGACCGGCAATACGTGCAACATCTTGTAACTCATCTACCACAACAGGGTCAGCAATATATGCTTTTGCATTTGGTAATGCTTTTGCAATATCGTAAGCTATTAAACCACCGAGATTACTTGCATGTTCGCCTAAAATTTCTTCTTTTAAGTCATTTAATAATTTTTCATTTACTTCGTAAATGCCGGATTCAATTGGTTTAATCAATCCACCTCGTCCTACAACAGCTTCAATTTTTTCGGTTGTGATATCATCTTGGATAAGTTCATTTAAAATAATTTCTTTACGAAATTCAAATTGATCAACAATTCTATCATATTTACTAATCTCTTCAGCAGAGTGTCGTATTGTTTTTAAAAAGATTGATTTTTCGTTTTGATAAACAGCTACTTTAGTAGATGTGGATCCCGGATTAATTGCTAAAACTCTATGTCCTTCCATTGATATATTATTAAAAGTTAATTACTCTGATTAGGTGTAAAATTTTATGTAAAATTGTACAATCAAATTCAAAAAATCAATTAAATTACTATACTTTAAAACATTAAATAGGGTTGTTTTACAACATAAAAAATTAGGTTCTGTATGATTTAGAGTGGGCAAAAAAATAAAGTAAAAAGGCTAAAGGCTAAAAAATTCAAAGTATAAAGTAAAAAAATAATTTTGAAATACTTTTTAGCCTTTTTACTTTAGCCTTTAGCCTTTAAGAGGAACAAAGTATATCAGAGTGGCAAATTTGATTCCCCGCTTAAATTAAGAAAGAACCAAAAACTATTTATACTTTAAATGGCTAAATTATTAAATTATTAAATCTTAATTCTAAATTCTAAATTCTAAAATCTATATTATTCAGCCATAATGCAAGATAAAGCAATGCAATAAAATTTTGATTTTGGACTTTCGCTGCGTGACATAACCACAACAGGTTTTTCAGTACCTTGAATTAATCCGCCCAATTCACCTTCGCCAAAAAGCATTAAGCCTTTATAAAATGAGTTACAAGCTTCGAGTGTAGGAAAAATCAACACATCTGCATCACCGTTAATTGGTGTTTTAACGCCTTTTATTTCGACACTTTTTTTATCGCAAGCTAAAAAAACATCAAGGGGTCCATCAACAATGCAGTCTCTTATTTGACCACGTTGAGCCATCTTAGAAATAATAGCATAGTCAATACTATTTGGGAAATTAGGACTTACTTTTTCTGAAGCACCTATTAAAGCAACTTTTGGTTTCTCTATTCCAAACTTCTTTGCCATATTAACAGAGTAGTTAACCATTGCAATTTTTTGTTTTAAATCGGGAAACGGTAAAACTGCTGTATCTGAAATAAATAATAATTTGTGATATTTAGGAAGTTCTAAGGCACATACGTAACTCATAACAGCTTTAGGTGGAAGTAAACCGTTTTTTTTATCTAAAACGGCTTTTAAAAATTTATCAGTGCCAACCAAACCTTTCATTAAAATATCGGCTTCATCGTGTTTAACCATACGAACAGCTTCTTTTGTAGCAGCAATTTCGTCAGGTATATCAATAATATTGAATATTTCAGGATTGATATCTTCGCTTTTCGCTCTATCAATAATTTCCTTTTTATCGCCAATCATGTATGCATGAATAAAACCCTCTTTTATAGCAGAAGCAATTGCACCAATAGTATTCGGGTCTTGAGCATAAGCAACAGCTATTTTCTTCTTTTTATTGTTTAGTTTAAGATGTTCAACCATCTCATTTAAGGTTCTAATCGGCTTCATCTGTTTATATTTTGTATTCGGTTGATATTAATATGTTGTGTTATTAGTCATTGATAGTCATTAAACCTGCCCAGTAGCGAAGCGTATCAGTTTAGATTTTTGATTTTGATTTGTCAATAACATTAAACTTTAAACCTTAAACTGATTACCCTTTATTAGCAAGCATAGCTCCAAGAGCAATGGAATAAAGTTTTGTTTTAACACTATCGCTGCGTGATGAAAGAATAGCAGGAACACGAGCACCTGTAACAACAGCACCTAATTCAGCACCTGATAATTTTGTATTAGCTTTATAAAAAGTATTTCCTGTTTCGATATTTGGGAAAAGAAAGCAATCGGCATCACCTGCAACCTCACTTTCAACGCCTTTTATTTGAGCAGCTTCTTTATCAATAGCAACATCAAAACTGAAAGGACCGTCTAAAATTCCGCCTTTTATCTGTCCTCTGTCACCCATTTTTGATAATATTGCAGCATCAACACAAGCCTGCATTGAAGGCAAAACCTGTTCGGTTGCAGCTAATAATGCTACTTTTGGGTTTTCTATACATAGAGCATGAGCTGTATTAATTAAATAATTTACAATAGCAATTTTTTGTTTTAAATCAGGACAAGGAATAACAGCAACATCACCACAAATCATTAATTTATAATAATTAGGGTTTTCAATAACAGTAACATGGCTTAATGTTCCCTTAGGCGGAACTAAACCTTTTTCTTTATTAAGAATAGCCCTCATATATTTATCAGTGCTTAACAGCCCTTTCATAAGGAAGTCAGCCTTGCCTGAGTTAATTAAATCAACTGCTTTATTTGCTGCTTCTATATCTTCATTTGCATGTATAATCTCAAATTTATTGATATCAATACTATCTTGCCTGCAAACTTGTTGAATTATTTTTTCATCACCAACCAAAGTCGCATCAACAATACATAGATCAACAGCTTTACTTAAAGCACCAACTGTATGAGAATCAATTGCCCATACCCCTATAATTCTTTTTTTTGTATTATTTTGTTTTAAGACCTCAAACATTTGGTCTAACTTAGTGATTGGCATATTTTGCATTTGTCTTTTGTTCAAAATAAATTATTTCGTGTGATTTTTTACAATATTCATAGTATCTGTTGCAATAACAAGTTCTTCGTTTGTTGTTACAGTCATAACAGTAACTTTAGAACCTTTGTTGGTTAAAACGACATCTTTATTTTTTGAAACAGCATTAATTTTGGTATCAAAATCAATACCGAGAAATTCTAATCCTTGACAAGATTTTTCTCTAACAACAGTGTCGTTTTCTCCTATACCGCCTGTAAAAATAATTAAATCAACACCACCTAAAGCTGCAGCATAAGCACCGATATATTTTTTAACACGATAAGCATACATTTCTAAAGCAACAACAGCTCTTTCATTACCACTTGCAATAGCGTTTTCAATGTCTCTCATGTCTGAAGAAACACCCGAAACTCCGGAAACTCCACTTCTTTTATTAAATAAATCGTTTGTAGCTTTCAATGATAAGTCTTCTTTTTCAGCAAGAAATAATAAAACGCCAATGTCTAAATCACCGCAACGAGTACCCATCATTAATCCTTCAACAGGGGTAAATCCCATAGAAGTATCAAGAGATTTGCCATTTTTAATTGCTGCTACAGAAGCTCCGTTACCAAGATGGCAAGTAATAATTTTAGAGTTATTAAAATCTAAATTAAGAATACCACATGCTTTTTGAGCAACATATTTATGACTTGTCCCGTGAAAACCATATCTTCTGATTTTATATTTTTCGTAAAGCTCATAAGGTATTCCATACAAATAAGAATAAGCAGGCATTGTTTGATGAAAAGAAGTATCGAAAACAGCAATTTGAGAAACTCCCTGTAAGAGTTTTTCCATTGCGAGAATACCTTTTAAGTTAGCAGGATTGTGTAATGGAGCAAGCTCAATACATTTTTCAATATCATGTTTAACATCATCGTTAATAAGAACACTTTTTTTAAAATTTTCTCCACCATGAGCTACCCTGTGTCCGACAGCTTTTATTTCTGATAAATCTGAAATAACACCGTGTTCTTTGCTAATTAGAGTATCAAGAATTAAATTAATACCATCAGTATGATCTGATATTTGTTGTTGAACATTAAATTTATCTTTACCTTTTGAATTGTGAGTTAAACTACTATCAGGCAGTCCGATTTTTTCAATTATACCTTTAGCGAGAACATCAGCATTATTAGCCATATTCAAAAGTTGGTATTTTATTGAAGAACTACCGCAATTTAAAACTAAGATTATCATTTTTTATTTATAAAATTATTAGACTATTGAATATGCAAAAATTATTTGACTATACCTGCAGCTTGATTACAAGTAATAGCAACCAAACGAACAATATCGTCAACAGAGCAACCACGAGAAAGGTCGTTTATTGGAGCAGCCATACCTTGCAAAACAGGACCAACAGCTTCTGCATGTGCCAAACGCTGAACAAGTTTATAAGTGATATTGCCTGTTTCTAAAGTTGGGAAAATCAAGACATTAGCATTACCTGCAATTTTACTGTCAGGAGCTTTCTTTTTACCTATTGCGGAAATAATAGCTGCATCAGCTTGTAATTCACCATCAATTTGTAAGGTCGTGTCCATTTTTTGAGCTAATTTAGTAGCTTCAACAACTTTATCAACCATTTCGTGTTTAGCACTGCCTTTAGTAGAAAAACTTAACATAGCTATTCTTGGTTCAAAACCTGCAATAGCTCTTGTTGTGTGACCTGTTGCTACTGCTATTTCGGCTAATTCTTTTGCAGTAGGGTTTGGATGAACAGCACAGTCGGCAAATACTATTAAACCATCTTCACCAAATTCTTTATCTTTTAAAATCATGATAAATGCTCCGGAAACAACACTAATTCCGGGTTTAGTTTTAACATATTGGAAGGCAGGTCGTAATACATCACCTGTTGCATTCATTGCACCTGCAACTTCACCATCAGCATCACCATTTTTTATCATTAATGTTGATAAATATAAAGGATCTTCGATTAATTTTGCTGCTTCATCACGAGTTAAACCTTTTTCTTTTCTAATTTCAACCATCATATCAATATAATGATTTTTTTTATCGTGATTTTTTGGGTCAATAATTGTGGCTTTACTGATGTTTTTTAAACCGTATTTTTCTGCCTCTTTTCTTATTTCAGCAGGATTACCAAGTAAAATAATTTGAGCAATTTTATTTTCAAGTAAAATATCAGCTGCTTTAATTGTTCTTTCTTCTGTTCCTTCAGGTAAAACTATTCGTTTGTTAAGTTTTTTTGCCTTTTCCTGAATCTCTTGCATTAAATCCATTATATACTAATATTTTTAAATTGTTTAATATAATCTGTAAAAACACAAAAGTACATAATTAATTGTATAAATAAGTTTTATACAATCTGATTTATATCATGTATTGAAATGTTTTACAACAAGTTTATATAATAATTTACAAGAAAACATTGTAATAATAAAGAGATTCTGCTTGTATTTACTCCGCTATCACTCGTTTGTAACGAGCTCCACTTAGCTTTTTCTATCAACAATTATACTTTGAGATGTTATATTTTGCACTTCGGCAAGCTCAGTAGAGCCGTAATATAATTTGTTCCCGAAGCTTCGGGATTGTCATTTGGCTTCGCCGTCATTTATTGTTAATGACTATCAATGACTATTAATGACTACTAATGACAATTAATAGCTATATGTTAAAATTATAATTATTTTGTAGTGTATAAATTAGCTCAAATTATTACGAAGCAGAGTATATTATAAAGTCATT